>CAIQND010000494.1 GCA_903873045.1 uncultured Methylococcaceae bacterium
CTGGATTTTCCAGTGGTGTTTTTCCAGTGCTTCCAGCGGTCTCAGGCTTTGATAGGCCGCAAGCAGAGCGGTTAGTTTGTCGGTATTAATAGCGCCGTTTTCACAGCACCAGTCATTAGCGGTTATCGCAAGATCAAACAGCAAAGCCCCTGTGTTGGCACTGTAAAAATCCAGTAGGCCACTGAGTCGGTTGTCAACAAACAGGACATTATCCCTAAACAAATCGCCGTGGATAAGGCCTTGAGGGAGCATGTCCGAATGGTTTGCCGTTTGAAAAAGCAGCTCGTCTTTAATCAAGGCAAGGTCTGTAGCCGATAACCGGCCATGGATTTTATTCAGCTGCTGTTGCCACCCTTCCAGATCATTATTATTTTTTACCGGAAAATCGTAATCTTGTGTACACCGATGTAAAGCAGCCAATTGCTTGCCCACTTGCCGACATTGTTCGATGGAGGGCGAAGTGATTGCTATCCCCGACAAGCGTTTGAATAATGCCGCCGGTTTATGGTTAAGCTCACGCAATACCTGACCTTGTCGATCTGGCTGATGTGCGGGAGAAGGCAGCTTGTGTTTGACCAGATGTGACAGTAGCCTCATAAAATGCGGCAACTCATTGACAGTCAGTGTTTCAAACAAGGTTAAGACAAAATTGCCCTGCGTGGTTTCTACAAAATAGTTGGTATTGTTAATGCCATCCTGGATACCCTCAAAACTGATAACCTCGCCGAGTGCGAAGGTACTAAAGAATTGATCGAGTTGTGGGCGGGTTATTTGCGTATAAACAGCCACAGGTCAGGCGACTACCATTCCCATAACTTCCACATATTGATGTTGCTGTTTTTCTCAACTTCATTTTTAAGGACATCCATTTTGCCGTCACCATTGTTATCAATGAAATAGTAAGGCGGGCCAACGTCCGGAATAACTTTAATCATATAAAGTCTGCCGCCTCTACGGTATTCCTGTATGGTCTTACTACCTTTACGGGTAATGGTGATGTCCGGTTCCAGTGTCTCACCGCTTTGCACGGGTAAAGACGGCTCTGGCGCTTCGGGCACAGCTTCAAGTGTTGGCGGTTGCTCATCAACAGCAAATACCGGAAAGGCAAGAAAACTTAATAGAATAAAACGACGCATGGCTGTGACTCTTTTAGGGTAAATACTGGCACTATCTTATTATAGTTTTTACCTGTGCGCTTGACTAAAATAACCGGATCAGGATTGTTGGAGTCTACCGTCACGATTGCCATAGACAGCCAAGGTTATTTTCCAATATTTCGCAAGCTGGCGCTGCAAAATTATCGTGTTTTAAATTTTTATAGACTTAACGGTGTTAAGCGAATGCTAAGCAATGTCATTAAGTTAAGCCGTTGGCTGAGCGGAGTCGAAGCGATTTTGCCGACTTCGGCTCCGCTCAGCCAACGGTTTATCTTGCGAAGAGGCAGCCATTCAGAGCATATCAAACCACCATCAAGAAACAACAACTTACGACGGATTGAAAATATAATCTTCCGGCTAATTTTGTTAGATAATAGCCGGATTTTTATTAATTTCACTTTTTAAATAATGTACCCTCTATGA
>CAIQND010000495.1 GCA_903873045.1 uncultured Methylococcaceae bacterium
TGCTTTCGTCTCAAACAGCGTCAGTGATTCGTTAGTCAACTCACTCAAACCCGAAATAACCGGCTCGGCACTATTCACACAAATCGCTTCCAGATAACTGCCCAGAACGGTTTCAACCGCCGTATCCCAGCCAACCGAAACCTCCAGAAACTCTGCCAGACGTTGGTTTTCAGCCAGATTCATCGATGCCAGCCAAGCCCCCAGATTTTTATTATCTTTACCCATCGCATGTTGCTGCAATAACTCCAGCGACGTTATTTTACCTTTAATACTATGGCTTTCCGAACGGCTAGTATGCAACGTATCATGAAACTGTTTGACCTGCTGGCGCTGCTCACGTATTTGATGATGCAATTTTTCTAGTTGAGCCTGATGATCATCCCGCTGAAAGCCGATAATTTCAATATCGGCATCCAACGTTTCAAGATCACTTTGTAATTGGCTGGAAGACAGTTCGTCACGCTCGCGGTTTAATTTATCCAGACGGATTTGCAACTGGCGATTCTGGTTTTCCAATTGCAGTGCTTTTACCCGATGCACTTCGGCCTGTTCCTTATATTCTGAACTTTTTGTCCGATACGCTTCCCACTGCGCCTGCCAAGAACGCCTTTGCAGAAGGGTATCTTGTTGTTGTTCCAAAATATCTTCTTGCCTTTCTTGGGCAATAATCCAACTTTCTTCAGCCTCAAGCAAGTTTTGTTTAAGCTCGTCCAAAGTCTGCAAATCTGACTCAAGCTGGCTTAATGATTGTTCTGCCTGAAGCCGGGTACGCTTGATTTCAATCAGGGTTTCTTCATGACTGGCTTCATGATGCTTGATGGCTTGCTGAAGACTGCTCACTTCAGCAACCAGCGTGTAATAATCCGCCTGCGCTTTATTTAAGTGTTGTTGCTGGGCTTTATGTTCAGCACGCTTGGCTTCAATCGCGTTATCCGTATCCCGTACGGCCACAAACAGACGGTTATGTTCGGTCGCCACCTCATGCAGCTTGGTTTCCAACTGTTGGCCTGCTTGCTGGTAAGTATTCCAGCGCATCGCCAACAACTCCAACCTAAACTGGCGTTCCTGCTTTTTTAGCTCGGTATATTTTTCGGCTTTTTCGGCCTGCTTTTGTAAATGTTTAAGTTGTTTGTCAACCTCCTCGCGTAAGTCATCCAGCCGCTCCAAATTTTCCCGCGTATGTTTCATGCGGGTTTCTGTTTCACTGCGCCGTTCTTTATATTTGGAAATACCGGCCGCTTCTTCGATATGTACCCGTAACTCATCGGGCTTCGCTTCAACCATCCGCGAGATGGTGCCCTGCTCAATAATGGCATAACTTCTTGAACCCAGCCCCGTACCCAAAAACAGGTCGGTAATATCTTTGCGGCGGCAACGTGAGCCATTCAGTAAAAACAGGGATTGACCGTCACGGCTAATTTGTCGCTTGATGGCAATGGAGTTATATTGCGCGTATTCGCCGCCCAACTTGCCTTCGGAATTATCAAAAACCAGCTCGACCGACGCAGTACTGACCGGTTTGCGTCCGGACGAACCATTAAATATCACATCCGCCATATTGCCGCCGCGCAAATGCTTAGCAGAACTTTCGCCCATGACCCAACGCACGGCATCAATAATATTGGATTTTCCACAGCCATTGGGGCCGACAATCGCCGTCAAATTTCCGCTAATGGGGATGACGGTCGGATCAACAAAGGATTTAAAACCCGAAAGTTTGATTTTTTCCAGCTTCAAAACAGGGTTTAATCCTACGCCTTGGTTAAAATAATTAGGCATTATCAATGATATTTAACTGATTTTCGACTTTTAATTAATAATTCCCTAAATTACCACTGGTTTTAGCATAAAAAACCGTAGTAGAACAAGATCACTTTCCGGGAACGCCGAGCTGGGGGCTCAGCGTTCCCGGAATCAAAATTGATAACCCAACTATCTAATGTAAACAAATAACACAACGCACCCAAAATCAGTATCTCTTGAATAAATGGCGGTTTTAATGTTCAATTGCACTTCATCACTTTTAGATATCCCAACACCATGAGGTCTTAAAAATGCTCCAAAAAACTTTTATGGCAGCGATAATTATCGTTGTTACCGGCTCTGTCAGTACGGCGGGCACCATCAGCAACGGAACCTGGTCAGCCAATGCCTGTGCTATTGAACCTGAACTGCCGGTTATTAAACAAGACAGTGTTGAGACCTATAACCAAAGCATCAAAACGATTAATGAATGGCAGAAAAAAGCCAATGACCATATTTCTTGCGTGATTAATGAAGCGAATGCCGACAGTGCCATCATCGCCAAAACA
>CAIQND010000496.1 GCA_903873045.1 uncultured Methylococcaceae bacterium
CAGACCATCCGGCGATGGTTGCACCTTATAAGAAAAGGACATGCCAATATCAGAACCATCACCCAACAATTCTTCAAAGCGGGGCAGGTCGTTTGGGGTAGAAATAATCAATATGTCCGTGATACCCGAAAGCATTAACGCTGACAACGGATAATAAATCATGGGCTTGTCGTAAATCGGCGTTAGCTGTTTACTGACCCCTTTGGTAATCGGATAAAGCCTGGTTCCGCTACCGCCCGCTAAAATAATGCCTTTCATTTAATGCTCCATTAAAAATAAAAATAAATTAAATCGATTGTTGGTTGTGACTATTTACTGAGACACTGGAGCTTCGAGTACTCAGGCTAAAGTGGGAACAATAAATCGTCGTATCCATGAATTACGTAGCAGGAAGATTTTAAATTTATACTACCACGCAGTAGTTATTCAAGCTTTTTTTGATTAATTGCAGCCATGATTTGCTGCTTATTATCTTCAAACTCATCGGTATCCTCAAAATGGTTCTCAAAAAAACAGCCATCCAAGAAGCCAAATAAAATATTATCTGAAGGCACTTCCTTAACAAAATTTTCGATATTAACAAAACGACCTTTACCCCAAAAGCCTTCTGCAAATCCTGATAAATAACGCACAAGAAAGTCCATTTGTTCAAAGGAGAATTCATCAGCAAATGCTGGATGCACAATCCCCCTGTCGTAGCTTATATCTTTCGGAAAAATAATTTTACGAAACTTAAATTCAACAGCGCCTCTTAAATTAACGACATTAAGAATATAAGGCGTAACAGTCAGATCATTTAATACATCTACCTTGAAAGCAAAGTTAAAAGCGCCTTTCCAGTCATCATAATGGTTTCCGCTTTCACCAAATGCATGCCGAAACATCGCGTAGAATTCGGCTAGATTAAGTGGCGAACCTCTTTTCTTAAAACCATCTGTTATTTCCCACCAAATAAAATAATTTATGTCGATACAAATACTTTCCCTAAAAAGCAAGTAGAAATGATGATCGTCTATTCGTTTAACATGACAATGCAGATTTTCGTAGTCAAGATGTTTTTCATATTTCTGGCTGATATTTTCAATCTTTTTATCCGAATGCATCATAAATATCCTTTTTAGTCGCGTAATTATTCAGCCCTTTTTGAAAAAGAGGGGTTAGGGGAGGTTTTATTAGATAAATCGCCCCTCGATTATCTCTACTCCCATCAAGTTAAGAAAAGCTTCGTCATCTTGGTCGGTAGGGTAAGGCGAGGGTTGATCGAGATCCAGTTGCTATGGATGGCAAGTCGTATAAGTAGTTAAAAAACTTAAAGTAATACATCCATGTACTCTGGATCCCGGCGATCCATGCCGGGATGACGAACATTTGTAGTTTTTTACATTGTCATGAAGTATTAATACGAAGAGCAAGGCTAATCCCCAAACCTAAACTTTACCCACCAAACCTTATAGCCGTCATCCCGGCAGGGAATGCCGGGATCCAGTTGCCATGGATGGCAAATCGTAAAGCCGCTAAAAAACTTAAAGTAATACATCCATGTACTCTGTATCCCGGCAGTCCATGCCGGGATGACGAGGCTTATGTAGTTTTTTACGCGCCAGCGTTACAAAAACTTAATGGCTGCAATCACTATCCCGCCAACGGTGAGGGTGGTTGCAAATGACCAAATCATAAAATGATCCATGCGTGAAGTCAGTTGGTCAAAATGTTTTGCTGTTTCAACTTGCATTTGCTCAAATCGCTTATCCACTTGCTCAAAACGCTTATCCATATCTTCGCGAAGCGCCTTCATCTCACTGCGTAAATCAATATCCAAGTGAGCAAAATGATTGGTTTGGGCTTTGAGCATTAAAATCATCATTTGATCAGATGAAATGCCTTGTCCGCTGGCAACTTGTTCCATCACTTTTTGCGCTTGACTGTCCAGCCAATCATCAAAAAACTTATCATCAAACATAACCCCCCCTTTTTTATCTTAAATTTTTTAAATTCTATCACACTATTACTCAATCTTGGGCTTGTAGAAAATAGTGATGATAATCTTTAGGTGCGTGTTGAGATTATCTTAAGTGCATTCCTTGACTAACAGACCTGGCGCTCAATATCGCTTTCTAACAATCGAATACTAACGGCCTTTTTCTTATTCCTAAGCATCCGTTTAATTTGCGCGTAACGCTTTTTTTTCATTTTCAACATTAACGATACTACTAGCGATATCGCTTTCAACATATTCGATAATAGCTTTTTCTTCTGCTGAAATTTTAGCTGTCATACTTCGCTCCGATAACCAGTCCCTTGTTTGCCCATTTTTCAATGTTTTCAGTAAATTCACCACTGGTATGAATAGAGGCATTGTCGATAACCACAGCCATTGGACGATCAATAGATTCTGCCAGTTGATCGAAAAAAGCGACCACAACCGCACTGTTGATAGAGCTGTCAAATACCCACGATTGAAACGAACAATCTTTACCCATTAAACCCAATACATTCAGTCGCTTGCTTTTTGAGCAGGGCAATTCAATGGTTGTTCCAATAGTTTGCCATGCGTAAGGAACAGAGGGTTCTAAGGTGAAGCCAGATTGGTCAAAATAACGTAAATCTATTAGCCCATCTCTTGCCTGCATGGAAAGTAATGCTAATTCCAATCGTGATTTTTCAAACAAATCAGGATCGCGTTTGCCTTTTAATGAGCGGCGAACTCGCTTCCAACACAACCGCGCCTGCCGGCAAACTCGTTTGAGGGTTGAACAACTCAGCTTGAGGTCATACTTTTCAAACAATTGTTGCAACACAGTTTTTAACGACCTTGGTGATTGTTTAACAAGATCAATAGCTTCTGATTTTTGTTGTAGGGATAACTTACATGGACGACCGCTACGCAAATCATCCATCAGACCACAAATGCCATTTTCTTCCCAGGAATGTAACCAGGCTGACGTTGTTTGTCTGCAAACGCTAAAAATTGTTGTTATGTCTTTCAAGTTAAATCCTTCTGAACTCAATAAAACCGCCTGCGCCCTCATCCTCGATACATCGCTCGGATGATTTTTAAACATATTTTTCAACGCCTGTAATTCTTCGTCTGACAGACTTTTCACATAGAGCATACTGGTCACCCCTTAAATCGCTAATTGGCGACCATTTTATTCACTTTTCGCTATTTAATGTAACATATTGTTATTAAAGTAAATTAAAAAATGGCGAATAACACCCCTTTTTGTTAAAAGACTTTTGAGCTGCTACTTAGCTTCTTCTTGCCTGCCTTCTTGGAGTCCTTCTTGCTTCCATTCTTTTGTCCATTGTTTAACACGTTCTGCTAGCATGGTATTTACCTCGTTAAGATCATTTAATTCTGTAAGGTGATTTCTGCGAAAGAACTTACCCATTAGACGAATCCAATCGCTTGCTTGATTGAGAAAATCCTACTTTTAATGGGTAAAATATTCTCCGGAAATCACCTTAAACTATGAATCACACATGGGCGGCAATATACAGGTATCGTCACCGTAGAGACGCGATTTATCGCGTCTCTATTTATCGTGTCCCTACCGAAAA
>CAIQND010000497.1 GCA_903873045.1 uncultured Methylococcaceae bacterium
ATCTGTATCTGTATCTGTATCTGTATCTGTATCTGTATCTGTATCTGTATCTTTATCGCCAAAGCCGTCCAGAGCTGATTTAAGATTGCTTTCAGCATCAATCAGGAAATTCGCATGAGTGACCACTTCATCACCGGCCGTTAATCCTTCCAGAACCGCGTAGTAACCGTCAGCGAGCAGACCCAATTTTACGGGTCGCGCTTCAAACTGTCCTTCTCCCCGCTTTAACAAAACAACCTGCCGCGTACCGCTATCAATCACTGCCGAATCGGGAACCGCCAAACGCGCCGGCTTATCGTCCAGCGCCACCAAGCATAAGCCGCCATATAATCCGGGCTTCAACAAACCTTCCGTGTTGGGCAATTCAACACGCACTTTGACAGTACGGGTTTCCGTTGCCAGCGTTGGATAGATAAAGCCGACTTTGCCGCTGAACAAGCGTTCCGGATAAGCGTTAATATGCACTTGCACAACCTGCCCCAATCGCACCCCGGCTATATCCTGCTCAAACACATCCGCCAACAGCCACACCGTGCTTAAATCGGCAATACGAAACAACAATTCACCGGGCATAAAACGCATCCCTTCTTGCGCCGGTTTATCCAGTACCACACCAGTCACCGGCGACAGCAACGACAGCGTATCCACCGGCTTTTCCAAGGTTTGTAAACGTTGTAATTGTGCCGGAGCAATGTCCCAATAATGTAACCGTTGCAACGCGTTTTCGGCCAAATTTTTAGCGGTTGCCAGCGCCTGATCGCTACCCATTTTTAATGCTTGTTGGCCTTGTCTGGCGATCAAATATTCCTGCTGGGCAGTGACCAGTTCCGGACTGTATATCTCCAGCAACGGCTGGCCGCGCTTGACGGTTTGGCCGGTGGCATTGACATACAATCGCTGAATCCAGCCTGCAAATTTGGGTGTCACGGCGTGGACGCGCCGTTCGTCAACTTGAATACTGCCCAAGGCGCGAATGCTGTGAGTCAATGTTCGTTCCATCACGGTTGCTGTTTTTACGCCCAATTTCTGAACTTTTTCAGGACTGATCTGAATCTGCCCAAGCGTAGCCCGTTCGCTTTCGTAAACCGGCAAATAATCCATGCCCATTTCATCTTTTTTCGGTACGAGTGACGTGTCCGCAGCGCCCATGGGATGGCGATAATACAAAATCTTACCGGATTTTGGAGGAGTCATTGCAGTGGGTTCTTCTGCGTAAATCGCCACATAGTCCATTCCCATCTCGTCCTTGGTGGGCGTCGTCGAGGTGACTTGGGGATTCATTGGATGCCGATAATACAGGGGTTTTCTTTCGCTGACAGCGGTGCCGTTAAGGTTTGGCGGGGTCTCTTGATGGCGTCCCATCCAGAATCCCAGACTTAAGCCCAGTATTAAAATCAACAATAACGGAATAACTCTAGTCATGACTTAACTCCTCACCCACTTCAGCAGACAATTCGGCTAAAATTTGCTGTGTGTTGGTCAAGGCTTGCCAATATTGCGTTTGATACTGAAAAAAGTTAATTTGTGTGCGTAACAAATCGGTAAAATCGGTCTGACTCACTTGATAGCCCGCCAGTAACGAATTAACCGCTTGCTGAGCCTGCGGGATAATTTCATGTTCGAGCAACAACAATTTTTCTTTGGTCTGCTGATACTCGGTGGCTTTGGCCGCTATCGCGGCCTGAATTTTGTGATGCTCGTCCTGCAGGGAATACTGTTCTTGTAAAAGTTCACTGTTGCGCTGATCAACGGCTTTAGCTTGTTTGGTGTTAGCATAAATGGGCACGTTCATGCTTAATTGGACATTGGCAAAATCGCTACGCGTCTGTCCTGTTGGAGTATTCTGCCGAATTGCATAACCGCCGCCCACCGTAAAATCCGGGTAGAAATCCTGCTTTGCCAGATCCACCCGGTCTTTTGCAGCACCCAGCATCTTCTGATGTTGGGCGAATAAAGGACGGATTTTCAACGCCTTATCTTGCAATACAGCTTCGATAAGAGTGGGTAATTTGAACTCAGCTTCTACCGGAATTTTTGCGGGCGTTTCCACGGCGATATCCAGCAAGGCATTGATTAGGGTGTTTTGAGTGTGGCGTAAACTGACCAACTCCAGCTTTTCACTCTTGAGCTTGGACAATTCAAGTTGAGCCAACAGAACGTCTTGCTGGGCACCGGTGCCCACTTTGTATTTTTCCTGAGCTATATCAATCAGCTGTTGGAAGAAACTTTCGGTTTCGTCCAGTAAATTTAAAGCCCGATCATAATAAAATAACCGCCACCATCCTTGCTTTACTTCCTGTACCAGTCGCAAACGCGCTTCATCAACCGAATCAGTCGCAGCCAGTGCTTCCTGCTCGGCGATTTTTTCCCGCAAAGCCAGCTTGCCAGGAAAAGGAATCATCTGGCTAACCCCCATTTCCACCATGGTCATGTCTTCATCACGCAGATTAAAACTGCGCGTTGGCAGGTTTAATAACCCAAAATTGACTGTTGGATCCGGTAAGGAACCGGCTTGAGAGGGGATTGCCGCCATCGCTTCAGCACGCGCCTTAATCTCTCCCAAGCCGGGATTACCCGCCAAAGCATGTTCAATCGCCAAAGGCAGCGTCAGGAAAGTTTCATCAATAGGCTTGGGCTTTGATTCAGCCAAAGCCTCACTCCAACTTACACGGACTGTGCTGGTTGAAGTATGAAGTGACAGGCCGGGCGTGAACATCACCAACAAAAATAGTACCGCCATCCACGCCGAACAAGTACAGCTCAATAACCAGAGACAACCAACAAACATGGGCTTTTCCTTTTAAATCGGTAACTACCCAGCAGCAACTTAAAGACATTACAGACCACGAAGACACGAAGTTCACGAAGAAAAACCAAAGAAAAATCTTCGTGTTCTTCGTGGTGAAATGTCTTAAGTTGATGTCTATGAGACCCGAATAATGTCACGTTTCCGGCATATCGGACAGAGTGCCGGAAACGCTTATTCTCGCTTACGCTCGAAAAGCCTTATTCCGGCCTACGGGGTTTCGGGTCATACGCATCAAGCTAAGCCCTATTACTATCAAATCCATGTACTTATCAAAAAACACATGAATTCAACACATTGAAAAATATAGTATTATTTTTAAACATTAAAATGTGAATGACTTAAATCAACAGTATTTTGGCTTAGC
>CAIQND010000498.1 GCA_903873045.1 uncultured Methylococcaceae bacterium
AATGCCACGATGTTAGCAGGGTAACCGCAAGGGATTACCCCTACAAGACACGGATATCGTTACATAAAAGGCCATCCACGTAAGCAGGGACAAGCCGCAAGGCTTAACTTTAAACTGTCCCGCCTTACGTGGGTAGCCAAATAACTTAACTATTTATGCCGCCTCACCCCTGCCCTCTCCCGGCGGGAGAGGGAGCAAGATACCTAAGGAATGAGCATAAAATAATGTACCCAAGTAACATCTAACTCCCCCCTTTGTAAAAGAGGGGAACTGAATAAATAGTTACAAATGAACTTTATCGATAGACTTGAATCAGAGACACAAAAAAATAGTCAGTAAGGAACGTGCCTGAAATAACTTGACCATTTACATCCCTTCACCCCTCTCCCAAAGGAAGAGGGGCAAGATGCCTAAGTTATTTTCATGAGCATTCCCAAAACCCGTAATAGATAACCCAAATAAGCCATGCATAAAACCCAATCACCGCCCGTACAAAATGCAGTCATTGCTGATAAAGTTAAGCTGCCCTATTTTGACTATTTATTAACGCTGTTAAAAGACAATAATGAGGCGGTAGAAAAGAGCTTTGGGCGACATGTGCATTGGGGTTATTGGGAAGATCCCAAGCAAGCGCTATTATCAACGGCGGATTTTGAACAAGCAACAGAGGATTTAAGTCGGCAAGTCTGTCTGGCGGGACATATTGAAAAGGGTCAGACTGTGCTGGATGTCGGTTGCGGTTTTGGCGGCACAGTGGCGCATATTAATGAGCACTATACCGGTATGCACTTAACCGGCTTAAATCTTGATGAACGTCAATTGGTTAGGGCGCGTGAAATCGTGTTGCCGCTGGCGGATAATATAATTCAGTTTCAACAGGGCAATGCCTGTGAGCTACCTTACCCTGATGCCTCGTTTAATGTGGTTTTGGCGGTTGAGTGTATCTTTCATTTCCCGGATCGTGAGCAGTTTTTTAGGGAGGCTTATCGGGTGCTCAAACCGGGCGGATATTTGGCGTTATCTGATTTTGTTCCCAGAACTGCGGTGGTACCGTTGATAAACATTAAATTGCCAGAGAATATAGGTATTGCCTTTTATGGTGCAAACAATACGCTATGCAGCGCTAAATATTATCAAAAGTTGGCTGAGATGACACACTTTAAACGGCAAATAGCGCGTGATATTACCGCAAATACATTGCCGACTTATCCTTATTTAAGGCAACTTGCCAAGCAACAACGGGGTGCCCCTAAAATGGCAATGCTGGAAACAGCAGTAATTGAGTGCTTAAGCAGGCTTGAATTAGTCAATTATTATATTTTTGGCTTTCAAAAACAGGCATAATGCTCCTTTTGGTCATCCATTCAGTGTTTTTTGTGTGTCCTGAAATTTACGATAAAGGCTGATACTAATGCCTAATCAATTTTAACGTTATTGTTTGCTATATAGAGCCATGTAGAAGTAAAGCGACATTCGACCACCCTCACCCCAGCCCTCTCCCGGAGGGAGAGGGAGCTTTATGTTGCTTTACTTCTAAGCCACTCTATAATAACGTGATTAATGACCTTGATTTATAACGACATGGTTTTGATAGCCTGTCGATTTAAACTTCAATCCAATCCAAAACATAACAATTATTTTACTATCAATGTTAAAAACAGAATTCCTGAACAGCTCCAGTCAGTTGTTATTACCTTTTAATGGGAATGGCTAATCATGCAAGGATCTAGTCGAGTTATTCACCGGCTTTTAGCGGTGTACATTGTTGTCGGATTGATTATTGTTGGATTTGTTATTACCAAACTGGTGCGGGATGAGGTTCAAACCTCCCGTTATCAGGCACGGTATCTTTCTGCAATCAGTGAACAATTAAGCTTTAAACTGGTTTCGGGCCCCAGTACTTCAATACGTTTTCCGGAGTACGGCCCTTACGATGAACGGTTGGGTTATACCTTATTGCCGGAGGTGATTAAGCGCCTAGAAAAATCGGGCTTTAGCGTGACCTCACAAGCCGCTTTTTCGCCGATGATGGCAGAACTGGCTGATTACGGATTGTTTAACATCTATCATGAAAAAACCCAAGCAGGACTTCGCATTACCGATAAAGACGATCAGGTCGTTTTTAATGCAGTATATCCAGCTTACGGCTACCCTGATTTTAAGGCCATTCCTCCGTTAATTTTAAACACCTTGCTGTTTATAGAAAATCGCGAGTTACTTAACGAAGATCATACTACCGTTAATCCGGCTATAGAATGGGATCGTCTGGGCTTTGCCAGTCTGCAATTAATGGCGCACAAATTGGGCGCTACCCATGCTGTGCCAGGTGGCAGCACCTTGGCCACCCAATTAGAAAAGTATCGTCATTCAAAGAATGGTTACACCAATTCGATTGTCGATAAATTTCGCCAAATGGGTACGGCATCGGTGCGTGCCTACTTGATGGGCCCTGATACCTTAGAAATGAGACAAGAAATTGCGCTCTCTTATTTAAACTCCATGCCACTTGCCGCTACGCCAAAATTAGGCGAAGTTCATGGTTTGGGTGATGGTTTGTCGGCCTTTTATGGTGCTGATTTTGTCGAGGTCAATAAATTACTGAGTCCGGAAGCACTCAAGCCACCGCATCAAATTACTCCCCAACAAGCGCAAGCTTACCGGCAGGTGTTGAGTATATTATTATCACAGAGAAGACCTTCTTATCTATTGGGACGTGGTTATGAAGCCTTACAAAATTTGACCAACAGTTATTTGCGCTTACTGTCAGATCAGGGGTTTATTAGTGAGGCATTGAGGGATGCTGCTTTACAGGGTTCGGCTGTTCGCCCGCCCAAGTCAGTCGCTGAACCGGCCAAGTTTATGACCGAAAAAAAGACGCAAAATGTATTGCGCAGCCGTCTTGCCCGTGTTCTGGGCGTAAAGACTAATTATGAATTGGATCGCCTCGATTTAACGGTTAAAACCACGCTCGACTACCGTACCCAGCAAGCGATTACCAATGCGCTAAGGCAACTCAGTCAGCCCGACCAAGCGCGTGCCGCCGGTATCCTGGGCTTTAGGCTGCTTAACGAAAACACGGATCTTAATCCGATTGTCTATAGTTTAATGTTGTTTGAACGGAGCAAAACAGGCAATCTTCTGCGTGTGCAAACCGATAACTACGACCAGCCGCTTGATATTAACGAAGGCATTCGACTGGATCTGGGTTCCACGTCCAAACTGAGAACGATGGTGCATTATCTGGAGCTGGTTACTGATGTTTATCAGCAGTATAAAGAGCGTCCTGCACAAGAACTCAGTAAAATTGAATTGCATCCCCGCGACTATTTATCGGCATGGGTTATAGAACAGTTAACGCTATCACCCAAAATCAATCTGGAGGATTTGCTTAATCTGGCGCTAGACAGACGTTATTCAGCAGGGCCCGGCGAGTATTTCTTTACCGGTGGTGGTCTTCATCATTTTAATAATTTCACTGAAGACGAAAATAATAAAATCATGTCAGTGCGCGATGCCCTGCGTGATTCTGTCAATCTGGTCTTTATTCGCTTGATGCGGGATGTTGTTTATCATCATCTTTATAAACCGGACGGCATAGCGCGTTGGCTTGAAAGTACGGACGAC
>CAIQND010000499.1 GCA_903873045.1 uncultured Methylococcaceae bacterium
AAAGTAGTTGACACTTTTTTATCAAAAAAATGCTAATAATCTCTGTAGGTCGGGTTAGGCGCTAGCCGTAACCCGACACAGATAGTACGATTTGTCGGGTTACGCTCTCGCTAACCCGATCTACGCGTCTGTAATTAGAAAAAGTGTAAACCGATGAATGAAGGATGCCGAATTTTGTCTTTAAAATAGGTAGGTGGCCAATGCCAGGATTTATCGTATAAAAGACCTGTTTTTTGGGGCAAACGCACACGATTACTCACAGCTTGACAACCAAATGGTTACGATCATGACACTGTATCAACAAAGCCAGGTCTGACACATGCTTTTCGTGCCCGACATTTTCGCGTTAAAACGCACGAATGGCATTGAAGAAATCGCTCGATATTCTGATTTTGGCCGTTGAATGTTGGGCAACCATAAAGCTGTTGCCCAACATTATATCTACATGACTACATGACTGTTAATCTATAGCTCAGTTTGCACAGGGTTACTATCAGGATTGATTTCGTCTTGTTAAGGCTGTTTTTAATCATCGGCAATGGTTACGGCAGCTTCTCTACTTGCGGTTGGTTGAGGGTGTATAATCCCTGTTGATTTTTTAGCCAATCAATCGCCGTATTGATCTTGGAAGACTAAAGCAATAAAAATGGAACCTCATGTTTGAACAAACCTTTAAGAATATAGATGACATCCTGCACAAAGATGCGGGATGCGGTAGCGAACTCGATTACGTTGAACAGACCTCTTGGGTGCTATTCCTTAAATATCTTGAAGATTTGGAACGCGACAAGCAAACCGCCGCCGAGCTTTCCGGCAAAGCTTACCAGCCCATCATTGAAGAGCAATACAAGTGGCATGTCTGGGCAGTGCCTAAAACCGCTGATGGCAAGATTGACCATCACAAAGCCTTGGACGGTGACGACCTTAAAGACTTTGTTGACCACCAGCTATTCCCCTATCTCAAAAAGTTTAAGGTCAATGCGACCAGTCCGGACACCATTGAATACAAGATAGGCGAGATTTTCAGCGAGCTTAAAAACAGAATACAAAACGGCTACACCTTGCGGGGAGTCCTCAACTTGGTTGATGGCTTGCGATTTCGATCAAAAAAAGAGAAGCACGAAATGTCGCATCTCTATGAAGCCAAAATCAAGAACATGGGTAATGCCGGACGCAATGGCGGCGAGTATTACACCCCACGTCCACTGATTAAGACCATTATCAAAGTGCTGGCTCCTGAAATCGGCAACAAGATTTATGATGGCGCAGTCGGTTCTGCCGGCTTTTTGGTAGAAGCTTTTGAATACCTCAAGGCCAGTCGTGAACTGACCACCAAAGATGTTGATACCCTGCAAAAAAACACCTTCTACGGCAAAGAGAAGAAGGGGCTGGCTTACATTATCGGCATCATGAATATGATTTTGCATGGCATTGAAGCCCCAAATATCGTACATGCCAACACCCTCGCTGAAAATCTGGCCGACATTCAGGAAAAAGACCGCTACGACATCGTGCTGGCTAATCCACCTTTTGGCGGCAAGGAACGGGTCGAGGTGCAGCAAAACTTCCCGATTAAAACCGGTGAAACCGCTTTCTTGTTCCTGCAACACTTTATCAAGATACTCAAAGCGGGGGGCAAAGGCGGCGTTGTCATCAAGAACACTTTTCTCTCCAACACCGATAATGCCTCGGTGAGCCTTCGTAAACTGTTGCTGGAAAACTGCAACCTCCACACGGTATTGGATTTGCCAGGCGGCACCTTCACCGGAGCCGGGGTAAAAACGGTGGTGCTGTTTTTTGAGAAAGGCAAACCGACTCAAAACGTCTGGTTTTATCAGCTGAATCTGGACAGGAATTTGGGCAAAACCAATGCCCTCAATGAAAAGGATTTGGCAGAGTTTGTAGAATTGCAAAAGACCAAAGCCGAGAGTGAAAACTCTTGGAGCATTGCCGTAAAAGATATAGACCCGACTACCTTTGATTTAAGTGCGAAAAATTCTAATAAAAAAGCAGAGGCAGCATTGCGTCAACCCGCAGATATTTTGGCAGCCATGAAAGCACTGGATGAAGAAAGTGCCAAAATTCTGGCGACTATCAAAACACTGCTCTAACAGGGGAAAAAACTATGCAGGATGTTCGCTGGAAACAACGCTTTGCTA
>CAIQND010000500.1 GCA_903873045.1 uncultured Methylococcaceae bacterium
GTCAAATATCGACAAGGCTATTTAAGCTCTCAGGCGACCAGCTCCATCAGAGTTAGAATCAGCGATGAGTGTGCATGGCTAAATATCAAAAGTGCGACCGTTGGCACTCACAGGCATGAATATGAATATGAAATCCCGCTGTTGGACGCAAACGAAATCATCAACATGCTTTGCAGGAAGCCAATAATAGAAAAAACCCGCCATTTTGTAACTGATGATGGAAATACATGGGAGATCGATGAGTTTGAAGGCGACAATCAGGGCTTAATAATTGCTGAAATTGAGCTATCCGAAATAGGTAAAACTTTTTCAAAACCACACTGGATAGGTGACGAAGTAACCCACGATTTGCGTTATTACAACAACAATCTTGCCAAACATCCTTACTCGGAATGGATTGATAGCTAAATATTTCATAGACCTATTGAAAAGATCAGCATTTTGCTCTATATTTGCCGTATGAAAAAAACAACTTTTGTTGCATTATTACTACTATCACCCCAAAGCTTTGCAGAGAATCTTAATGATTCCCTGCAAAGCATTGAGTCTGAGTGGGCATCTATTTATTACAGTACGCCCAAACAAAAACAGGGGTCAGCCTATTGCCAATTACTGGACAAAACGATTCATCTTTCCAGACAACATCCCAACAACGCTGAACCTATCATTTGGGAAGCCATTGTTAAAGCAACCAATGCCGACCATCAAGATGCTGTCTCTGCACTTGAATCCATTCATGACGCGCGTGATTTATTACTCAAAGCAATTGAAATTAATCCGCAAGCCATGGACGGCTCAGCTTATGTTACCTTAGGCACGCTCTATTATATGGCACCCAAGTGGCCTATCGCATTTGGTGATGAGGAAACAGCGCAAAAAATGTTACAAACTGCATTAAAAATTAATCCAAACGGCATCGAAAGTAATTATTTCTATGGCGACTTTTTATTATCCAATAATAACTTTAATGAAGCTGAAAAATACTTCAAACGCGCACTAGCCATTCCTGCTCGCGCTGAACAATTTTATGCTGACAATCAACTTAAAGAACAAGCAAGGATAGCTCTAAAAAACACCCATGAAAGTCAAATCAGCGCTACAAAAGGCTTATTTGCATCTGTATTTAAAACAGATAGTACAGAATAAAATTAAAAGTTATTCTCGATATTTTGTAATTAAATAACGACTTAATGTTCTATCAGCTACCCCTTTCTGCTACTATAGCACCCTAAAACACAAACACTTCCCTTAAACCTTTCTGAGTAATAAATTATGGCTTTTGTAGTCACTGAAAACTGTATTAAATGTAGATTTACTGACTGTGTCGATGTATGTCCTGTTGACTGTTTTCATGAAGGACCTAATTTTTTAGTTATTGATCCAGATGAGTGTATTGATTGCACATTGTGTGAGCCAGAGTGCCCTGCCAACGCAATTTTTGCAGAAGATGAATTGCCTGAAGGGCAAGAAATATTTATCAGTTTGAATGCAGAATTAGCCAAGGAATGGCCAGTAATAACTGAAGTAAAATCTCCACTACCTGATGCTGATGATTGGAATGGTAAAGCAGATAAATTAAAACTGTTGGAAAAATAATAAAACACTACCTATAAAATAAAAAATATAGGTACGTTTTTAAAGACATAAAAAAAGCCGGTTTAACCGGCTTTTTTTATGTGAATAATAAAGATTATTATTCGGGTCTATCAACTAATTCGACATAAGCCATCGGTGCGTCATCACCAGGTCTAAATCCGCATTTCATAATACGTAAATAGCCACCGGCTCTGTTTTTATAACGCGGACCTAACTCATTAAAAAGTTTGGTCACAACTTCACGATCACGTAATCTGGCAAATGCAAGACGACGCTTAGCAACATTATCTTCTTTTGATAATGTTATTAAAGGCTCAGCAAAACTTCTTAATTCTTTAGCTTTAGGTAAAGTTGTTTTAATAAGTTCGTGCTTAAATAATGAACTAGCCATGTTACTAAATAGCGCCTTACGATGGCTGCTATTCATGTTAAACTTTCTACCTGATTTACGATGTCTCATTATAAGAAGACCTAATGTTAATGTGTGGATATTGCGTGTGATTGATCTGCTAGGTTATCAGGCGGCCAATTTTCCAATCGCATACCCAGTGATAGACCTTTTAAAGCAAGTATATCTTTTATTTCTGTTAAAGATTTTTTTCCGAGATTAGGTGTTTTTAACAGCTCAACTTCAGTCCGCTGAATTAAGTCACCAATATAAAAAATATTCTCGGCTTTTAAACAATTAGCAGAACGTACAGTTAACTCAAGATCATCAACAGGACGTAGTAAAACCGGATCGAATACCTCAACAACTTCTTCTTCTTCTTCTGGAACCAGATCATTAACCTTTTCAAAGTCAACAAAAACCGATAACTGATCATGAAGTATGGTAGCAGCCATTTTAATGGTTTGCTCTGGATCAACAGTTCCGTTTGTTTCCAGCTCAATAACAAGCTTGTCTAAATTAGTTCGCTGCTCAACGCGAGTACTTTCAACCTGGTAAGCTACTTTTACAATTGGACTATATGAAGCATCTAATTGAAGCGCACCAACAACTAAACTGTGTTCAGAATTTAATTTACGAACGCTAACCGGTTCGTAACCTCTTCCGCGACGCACCCTGATTTTCATATTCAGTACGCCAGCTTGAGTCAAGTTGGCGATAACCAAATCAGGATTTATAATTTCAACATCGTGAGGCAAACTGATATCACCTGCAGTTACACAACCTGCGCCATTTTTAGATAGCGTAAGCTCAACTTCATCTTTTGAATGAAGGACTACGGCTAACTTTTTTAGGTTCAGTAAAATATCAATTACATCTTCCTGAACACCCTCAATTGTTGTGTACTCATGGAGTACACCTTCAATTTCTACATCCGTGACTGCACAGCCTGGAATTGTGGATAACAATACGCGTCTTAACGCATTACCAAGCGAATGACCAAAACCACGTTCAAGCGGCTCAATAACAATCCTCGAATGATTGGGTGATTTACTGACCACCTCAACTAATCGAGGCTTTAATAAGCCAGAAATAGAATTCTGCATTTATATCCCTCAGAACTGCAATTATTTAGAGTAAAGCTCAACTACCAGCTGCTCGTTAATGTCACTACCTAAATCAACTCGATCAGGTAGAGAGCTGAATGTTCCGGTCATGGCTTTTGAATTGACTTCAACCCAGGCAGGAAATCCATATTGCTCAGTTACAGTTAAAGCATCAACGATTCTTTGTTGTTTTTTTGCTTTTTCTCTAATTGTCAAAACATCACCAGGAGCTACCTGATAAGAAGGAACATTAATCAATGAACCATTTACTTGAATAGACTTGTGACTAACTAATTGGCGTGCTTCTGCACGAGTACAAGCAAAACCCATGCGATAGACTACGTTATCTAATCTTGACTCAAGCAGGTTTAACAGGTTTTCGCCAGTAGCCCCTTTCTTCATGTCAGCAGATTTATAGTAATTTCTAAATTGCTTTTCTAAAATACCATAAATTCTACGTAGACGCTGCTTTGCTCTCAACTGGAGAGCATAATCAGAACTTCTGGTACGCTTGGTACCATGCTGACCAGGTCTTTGATCTAATTTACATTTATTTTCTAAGGATTTTCCTCTGCTTTTTAAAAACAGATCAGTCCCTTCTCTTCGACTTAATTTACAGGTAGGTCCAAGATATCTTGCCATGTTACAACTCCAGATTCTTTATACGCGGCGTTTCTTTGGCGGACGGCAACCATTATGAGGAATGGGCGTCACATCAACAATATTATTAATTTTAAAACCGAGATTGTTCAATGAACGCACAGCGGATTCACGACCAGGACCGGGGCCTTTGATCATAACATCAAGATTTTTCATGCCAAATTCTTGCGCGACAATACCCGCTTTTTCAGCAGCAACCTGTGCAGCAAACGGCGTACTTTTTCTTGATCCACGAAAACCTGAACCACCAGAAGTTGCCCAAGATAACGCATTACCTTTTCTATCTGTTATAGTTATGATTGTGTTATTGAAAGAAGCGTGGACATGTACGATGCCATCAGCAACTTCTTTTTTGATACGTTTTCTTGAACGGTTTGGACTAGCCATTACTTCAACCTCTTAAGGGATATCTTATTTTCTAATAGGTTTACGTGGACCTTTACGAGTACGAGCGTTTGTTCTCGTTCTCTGTCCTCTTAATGGTAAACCTCGGCGATGCCTTATTCCGCGATAGCAACCTAGATCCATCAAACGCTTGATATTCATAGAAACTTCACGACGCAGATCACCTTCCACTGTCATCTTCGAAACCACATTACGAATAGCTTCTAATTGCTCTTCAGTCAGTTCTTTAATTTTTACGGAAGGTAGAATATCCACCTTAACGCAAATTTCACTTGCAGTTTGACGACCAACTCCATAAATGGCAGTTAAAGCTATGACTGCATGCTTATGGTCTGGTATATTTATCCCGGCAATACGTGCCATCTAGTTACTCCCCTGAGTAATACTCTAAAGTTAAGCGGTGAATTATAGCATTGCTATAATTCAGGCGCAACAAATTTTAGCCTTGTCGTTGTTTGTGTCTTCCGTCAACACAGATAACTCTAACAACACCATTTCTTTTTACTATTTTACAATTTCTACAAATTGTTTTTACAGAAGCACGAACTTTCACAGCTAACTCCTAAATGTTCTTGTGCGTTAATTATTTTTTAAGATTGGCTTTTTTCATTAAGCCTTCATATTGTTGAGACATAACATGGGTTTGCATTTGAGAAATAAAATCCATGACGACTACAACAATAATTAATAAAGATGTTCCACCAAAGTAAAACGGAACATTCCAGTATACGATCAAAAACTCTGGCAACAAACAAACTAAGGTTATATAGAAAGCACCAATTAAAGTTAACCGAGTCATTACCTTATCAATATACGTGCCCGTCTGCAAACCAGGTCTGATCCCAGGCAAAAATGCGCCAGACTTCTTTAAGTTTTCAGCTGTTTCTTTGGAATTAAACACCAATGCAGTATAAAAGAAACAAAAGAAAATAATTGCTGCGGCATAAAGCATGACGTAAACAGGCTGCCCGGGAGACAACATAGTTGCCACGTCCTGAAGCCATGTAAACCCTTCACTATCTCCAAACCAACCAGCAATGGTAGCCGGAAACAAGATTATACTTGAGGCGAATATGGGCGGTATTACACCTGCCATATTAAGCTTTAAGGGTAAGAAACTACTTTGCCCGCCATATAACTTGCGACCCTGCTGTCTTTTTGGGTAATTAATAAGAATTCTTCTTTGGCCTCTTTCGACAAAAACAACAAGTGCAGTCACAGAAATCGACAATAGAAATAATAGTATGATAAATGCCCCGTTCATTTCACCTGTTCTGGCTAACTCTAAAGTTCCACCAATTGCCTTGGGCAACCCGGAAACAATACCGGCAAAAATAATCATTGAGATACCATTGCCAATTCCGCGCTCGGTGACCTGCTCACCCAACCACATCAGAAAAACAGTGCCTGTAACCAATGTTATAGCGGTGATACTGATAAAGGCGACACCAGGATTCAAAACCACAGAAAGACCGCCCGCAGTTTGATTTTGCAATGCCAATGAAATACCAATAGCTTGAAACGTCGCTAATACAACGGTGCCGTAACGAGTAAACTGAGAAATCTTACGCCTTCCTGATTCACCTTCTTTTTTCATTTGCTCCATTGACGGTATAACAACTGTCATCAACTGCATAATAATAGAAGCAGAGATATAAGGCATTATACCAAGCGCAAATAGGCTTAATCGCATTAAAGCGCCACCAGAAAACATGTTAAACATGTCGAGTATGGATCCACTTTGCTGCTCAAACATAACCGCAAGCGCTTTTGGATCTATACCGGGAACTGGAATATGCGAACCGATTCTATAAACGAACAGGGCACCCAGAACAAATAGCAATCTTGCTTTAAGTTCTGAAAAACCACCAGATTTGTTAGCCATTTGAGCTTTTGAAGTCGTCACTTAAACCTCTACTTTGCCGCCAGCAGCTTCAATAGATTGTCTAGCACCAGGTGTTACTTTTATTCCCTTAATATTTACAGCCTTGTTTACAACACCTGACTGGATAACTTTTGCTTTTTTAGTAAATGAAGGAACGATGTTAGCCGCGATTAAGACTTTCAGGTCTATCACGTCAGCAACCAAACCATTCAATTCACCCAACCTAACTTCAGCCGAGTACTTACTGGTTTGTGATTTAAAGCCAATTTTTGGCAATCTGCGCTGCAAAGGCATCTGTCCGCCTTCGAAACCAACTTTATGAAAACCACCACTTCGTGATTTTTGGCCTTTATGTCCTCTACCGCAAGTCTTACCGAGGGTACAACCAATTCCTCGACCAACACGCTTACGTTTTTTGCGAGCGCCGATACTTGCCTGGATGGTATTTAAATACATTACACTTCCTCGACTTTTAGCATGTATGATACTTTATTAATCATACCTCTGTTTTCGGGTGTATTTAGCACCTCAACTGTTTGGTTTATCTTGCGCAAGCCCAAACCTATTAAACAAGCTTGATGACGTGGTAAACGTCCAAACTTGCTTTTTGTCATTGTCACACTTAATTTAGTACCAGCCATTGCAACTATCCAATAATCTGTTCAACTGATAAGCCACGTTTTGCAGCTATCTGGTTAGCATTATGCATTCCGGTCAGACCGTTAATTGTTGCTCTTACAACATTTATCGGATTACTGGTTCCTATACATTTTGCCAATACGTTATGCACTCCAACCACTTCAAATACAGCTCTCATTGCTCCACCAGCAATAATACCTGTACCTTCAGATGCTGGCTGCATGTAAACTTTAGCGGCACCCGTAGTATTCATAATGGGGTACTGTAAAGTATCGCCTTTAAGAGATACTTTACGCATATTTTTGCGAGCTTGTTCCAGTGATTTTTGAATCGCTATGGGCACTTCGCGAGCTTTACTGACACCATAGCCAACTCGACCCTCACCATCACCAACAACCGTCAATGCAGTGAAACCAAAAACTCTACCGCCTTTAACAACTTTTGCAACGCGTCTTACATTAACCAACTTTTCTTGCAAACCGTCAGTACTAACTTGAGCAGGTGCTGTAGCCATTTTATTCTCCTAAAATTTCAAACCGGCTTCACGTGCAGCATCTGCCAATGCTTTAACGCGACCATGGTATTTAAATCCTGACCGATCAAAAGCAACTTCAGTTACTCCTGCAGCGATAGCCTTTTGAGCAATAATCTTTCCTACTTCAGCGGCAGCAATTATATTACCGGTATTTTTTAAAGATACTTTAATTTCTGCTTGCGTAGTTGATGCACTAGCTAGTGTAATAAAACCATCATCACTAATAACCTGAGCATATATGTGCTGCGAAGTTTTGTGAATTGACAAGCGGGTTGCGCCTTGGTTTTTAATTTTTGAACGCAATTTTAATGCGCGCTTCATTCGAGATTTTTTCTTATCCATCACGCTACCTACTTCTTCTTGGCTTCTTTTCTTACAACATGCTCGTCAGAGTATCTGACACCCTTTCCCTTATAAGGCTCAGGTGGGCGATAAGCTCGTATTTTAGCAGATACTTCACCTACCAACTGCTTATCACTTCCTCTAACTATAATTTCAGTTTGAGTGGGTGTTTCAACCGTAATGCCGACTGGAACCTCAAAATCAACCGGGTGAGAAAATCCGAGTGACAGACTAAGAATATTTTCTTTTGCCGCCGCTCTATATCCTACACCAATCAATGTTAATTTTTTCTCGAATCCAGCAGAGACACCTGTAACCATATTGCTTAGGATCGCTCTAGCTGTTCCAGCTTGAGCAGTTGCTTTTTTATTATCCTTATCCCATTGAACATGTATTACGTTATCAGTAATATCAATATCGACTGCGGAATTAAGTACATGAGATAACTCACCCTTAACTCCTTTTACAATCATGACATTACCATCTAATCTTATTTCTACATCACTTGGGATAGTGACTGGGGCTTTAGCAATTCTTGACATAACACACCTACATTAACAAACAGTGCAAATAACTTCGCCGCCGTGACCAATAGCACGCGCTGCTCTATCAGTCATAACACCATTTGATGTTGATACAATAGCAATCCCTAAGCCGCCAAGAACTTTTGGCAATTCGTCTTTAGATTTATAAATACGTAAACCAGGCCTACTAATTCTTTTTATAGCTTCAATTACAGGCGCACCTTTATAGTATTTCAACTCAACAGTCATTTCTGTATGACTGCCATTAGTTTCAGTGCTAAAGTCTGTAATATAACCCTCTTCTTTAAGTACCTTAGCAATAGATACTTTTAATTTCGAAGAAGGCTGTTTAATGCTTTTTTTACCAGCAGATTGACCGTTTCTAATACGAGTCAGCATATCTGCTACTGGGTCTGTCATACTCATTTTCTTATCTCCAAACTTGATCTAACAGATCTTACCAACTTGCTTTGACTACGCCAGGAACATCACCGCGCATAGTAGCTTCTCTTAATTTATTTCTACTAAGACCAAACTTACGGTAATACCCATGAGGACGTCCAGTTAAATTACAACGGTTACGGACTCTTGATGCACTTGAGTCCCTTGGTAATTTTTGGAGTTGTAAATGAGCAGACTCTTTATCTTCATAAGAAGCGTTCGGATCTCTGATTGTTTCTTTCAGAGCCTTACGCTTAACATCAAATTTTTTCACTAATTTTTTACGCTTATCTTCACGCGCAATCATTGACTTTTTTGCCATGTTAAAACTGCCCCTTAGCTCTTAAATGGAAAATTAAACAGCTTTAACAAAGCCAAACCTTCTTCATTGGTCTGGGCTGTAGTTGTAATTGTAATGTCCATTCCACGCAATATGTCGATTTTATCATAATCAATTTCTGGAAATATGATTTGCTCTTTAACACCCATGGAATAATTACCACGACCATCGAAGCTTTTAGGACTTAATCCTCTAAAATCTCGAATTCTGGGAATGGAAATACTAATTAATCGATCTAAAAATTCGTACATTCTATCGCTGCGCAGAGTTACTTTGCAACCGATAGGCATATCATCACGAATTTTGAAACCGGCAATTGATTTTCTTGCCAACGTAACAACGGGCTTTTGACCGGAAATTTTTTCCATGTCAGAAAGTGCAGATTGCAGAACTTTCTTATCAGCTACTGCACCACCAACACCCATATTGAGTGTAATTTTTGTGATGCGCGGAGCCTGCATAATAGATTTATAAGCAAATTGCTCAACTAATGCAGGAAGTATTTTTTCTTTATATACTGTTTCTAATCTAGCCATGATTCATCTTCACCTTACACATCAACAACTTCGTTTGTTGATTTAAAATATCTGACTTTCTTTCCATCTTCTAAAAACCTAAAGCCAACTCTATCTGCTTTCTTGGTTTCAGGATTATACAATCCTATATTGGAAATATTAATCGGCATATCCTTGACAATTATCCCGCCTGTAATACCTGCATTCGGGTTTGGTTTTTGGTTCTTTTTAACCTGGTTAATTCCTTCTACCAAAACCTTATTATCTTTTAAAATCTTGGTTACTCTACCACTCTTACCTTTATCTTTTCCGGTACGAACGATAACATCATCACCTTTTTTAATTTTTGCCATTTCTTTAACCCTACCTTATAAAACTTCAGGAGCAAGTGAGATAATTTTCATAAATTTTTCTCCTCTTAACTCACGCGTTACAGGGCCAAAAATTCGGGTTCCCAGTGGCTGTAAGTTGTTATTAAGAATAACAGCAGCATTGCCATCAAAACGAATAACAGAACCATCTGGCCTGCGAACACCTTTACGCGTTCTTACGACAAGGGCGTTATAGACCTCACCTTTTTTTACTCTTCCACGCGGTATTGCATCTTTAATACTGACTTTGATGATGTCACCAATTCCAGCATAACGACGATGCGACCCGCCTAATACTTTGATACACATGACCCTTTTTGCACCGCTATTATCGGCGACGTCAAGGTTAGTTTGCATCTGAATCATGATTTATTCCTACATTCTGTATTTAAATTTATGCTATTTTTTAGCGCTTTCCAAGATTTGAACTAATTTAAAAGTTTTGTTCTTAGACAATGGCCTGCATGATGTAATAGCAACCACATCACCTTCCTGACAAGTATTTAGCTCATCATGAGCCATCATTTTAGTTGAACGCTTAATGTATTTACCGTAAACGGGATGTTTTACAACGCGCTCAACCAAAACCGTGATAGTTTTGTCCATTTTATTGCTCACAACCCGACCAGTGATCGTCCGCAATTTAGTTACATTTTCAGTCATAGTTATGCACTCGCCATTTCATTTAATATGGTGTGGATACGTGCCACATCGCGTCTAACCTTTTTTACTTGATCGGGTTTTGACAGCTGACCAGTACCTTTTTGCATTTTAAGATTAAAGCGCTCGCGTGATAAATCGAGCAACATAGTTCCTAATTCGTCTTTTGATTTTTGGCGTAATTCACTTGCTTTCATTACATTATTGTCCGAGCGGTAAAGAGTGTTTTTAAAGGTAGCTTAGCAGCCGCTAATGCAAACGCTTCGCGTGCCAGTTCTTCAGAGACACCTTGTATTTCATACAACATTGTTCCTGGTCTTACCTGAGCAACCCAGTATTCTACACTACCTTTACCTTTTCCCATACGAACTTCTAAAGGTTTTTTTGTAATTGGCTTATCCGGGAAGACTCTTATCCATAATTTCCCGCCACGCTTAACATGTCGAGTTATTGTTCTACGAGCCGCTTCAATTTGCCGGGCAGTTAATCTACCACGTCCAATTGATTTAAGCCCATACTCACCAAAGCTAACTGATGATCCACGTACAGCAGTACCGTTATTTCTGCCCTTATGTTGCTTACGGAATTTAGTTCTTTTAGGCTGAAGCATGACTTTGTTCCTTCATCTATTTCTTGGATTCAGAATTAATAGACGCAGTATGTGCATCCATGTCGAATACTTCACCTTTGAATATCCACACCTTGATGCCAATAATTCCATAAGTAGTATGTGCTTCAGCAGTTGCATAATCAATGTCAGCTCTTAAAGTATGCAAAGGAACACGCCCCTCTCTATACCACTCGCTTCGTGCGATTTCAGCGCCGTTTAAGCGACCACCAACATTAACTTTAATACCTTCAGCTCCTAAACGCATAGTATTCGTTACGGCACGTTTCATTGCCCGGCGATACATGATTCTTTTTTCAAGCTGCTGAGCGACACCTTCTGCAACTAGTTGCGCGTCTAATTCAGGCTTTCTGATCTCTTCAACATTGAGCTGAACAGGAATACCAATCATTTTAGATATTTCTTGACGCAACGCATCAATATCTTCGCCTTTCTTACCTATAACTATTCCAGGGCGAGCCGTGTGAATAGTTATGTGCGCGTTATTAGCGGGGCGATTAATTTGAATACGACTAACAGAAGCGTGAGCTAATTTTTTCTTTATAAATGCTCTGACTGTTAAATCTTGGTGCAAAAAAATTGAATAATCTTGGCTATTTGCATACCATCTTGAATTCCAATCTTTTACAATTCCAAGGCGTATACCGGTTGGATGTACTTTTTGACCCATTTTCTGCCCCTACTCGAATTCTGCAACTTTTACTGTAATATGGCAGGTTCTTTTAAGGATATGGTTCGCATTCCCTTTAGCTCTTGCCCTGAATCTTTTCATAGTCGCCCCTTCATTAACATAAACGGTAGACACTCTTAATTCATCAATATCAGCACTTTCATTATGCTCTGCGTTAGCTATAGCCGATTCCAGAACCTTTTTAAAAATACCTGCAGCTTTTTTTGAACTGAATTTCAATGTATTCAGCGCTTTTTCAACTGACATTCCACGAATTTGATCGCCCACTAAACGCGCTTTTTGCGCAGATAAAGGGGCGTTATTTAATTTTGCTGAAATTTCCATCACTTAACCTACCTAGATTTCTTATCAGCCACGTGGCCTTTATATGTTCGAGTGGGAGCAAACTCTCCTAATTTGTGCCCTACCATGTTCTCGGAAATGAGAACTGGAATGTGCAGGCGCCCATTATGGATTGCAATAGTTAGACCCAGCATATCTGGAATAATCATTGATCTTCTTGACCATGTTTTAATCGGTTTCCGATTATTGCTACTTACAGCATCCTCAACTTTCTTAAGAAGATGATGATCAATAAAAGGACCTTTTTTAATTGAACGCGGCACGCTAATTCCTCTCTATTTCTGCTTACGACGTCTGATAATCATATTATCAGTACGCTTGTTTTTTCTTGTTTTATAGCCTTTAGTTGGCATACCCCAAGGTGACACGGGATGTCTACCACCCGATGTACGACCTTCACCACCACCATGCGGATGATCAACCGGGTTCATTACCACACCGCGAACGGTAGGACGAACACCACGCCATCTTGACGCCCCTGCTTTACCAAGGGAAGCCAAATTATGCTCAGAATTTGACACCTCACCAATTACAGCCCGACAATCAGCCATAACTTTGCGCATCTCACCTGAACGCATTCTAATTGTTGCATGAGCGCCGTCTCTTGCTACTAATTGAACTGATGTTCCGGCACTTCTGGCTACCTGAGCTCCCTTGCCTGGCTTTAATTCCACGCAGTGAACAGTTGTACCCATAGGTATGTTTCGTAGCGGCATACAGTTACCCGCCTTAACAGGAACAGTTTCTGATGACAGAATTTCCTGTCCAACCACCAAACCTTTCGGAGCTATGATATATCTACGCTCACCATCTTTGAATAATATCAAAGCTATGTTCGCAGTTCTGTTGGGGTCATATTCCAGACGCTCTACAACAGCAGGAATATCAAATTTATTCCTTTTAAAATCAATAATACGGTAGTGTTGCTTATGACCACCACCAATATGACGCGTAGTTATACGCCCCTGATTATTACGACCGCCACTTTTACTTTTTTTAGCTAGTAAAGGTGCATAAGGTTTGCCTTTATGTAAATCATCATTTTTGATGCGAACTACAAACCGTGATCCCGGTGACGTCGGTTTTGATTTTACAATCGCCATGCTTTCTACCGTTTCCTATTGATCTATCACTTTAATAAATTAAGCAGCAGAGAATGCTATGTCATGACCAGGCCTTAGCTTAACGTAAGCTTTCTTCCAATCTGATCTTTGGCCTAATGTACGGCCAACTTTTTTCTGCTTGCCTTTCACGTTCAATACCTGAACAGAATCCACTTCAACACTAAACATTAATTCTACTGCATTTTTAACTTGTTTTTTTGTTGCCTGTTTTTGCACTTTAAAAACAAATTGTTTATATTTTTCTGCAGCAGCTGTACTCTTTTCAGAGATAATGGGTGCTTCAAGAACTCCCGCCAACTGATATTTGTTTATACTCATGCCAAGCGCTCCTCTAATTGCTTCAACGCACCTGGCGTAGCAATTACTTTATCAGCCGAAACCAAAAGAACTGGATTTAAATTTACAGCTTCAATAACTTGTACGTAAGGAATATTTCTTGAAGCTAAAGCTAAATTTGCATCTACACTTTCAACAACAATCAATATGCGCTTGGCATCAATTTTCTTTAGTTTTTCGTTTAATTCTTTCGTTTTAACAGAAACAGGAAGAATATCAGTGCTGACTACCAAACGATTTTGCCTAAGTAATTCAGACAAAATTGAGCGCACGCCAACACGAAACATCTTTTTGTTTAGCTTCTGATCATACGATCTGGGTCTTGCAGCAAAAGCAACACCACCAGTACGCCAAATCGGACTGCGTATTGTACCAGATCTTGCGCGGCCTGTCCCTTTTTGTCTCCATGGCTTTGAACCACCACCACTAACATCAGATCTGGTTTTTTGTGCTTTAGTACCAGCACGCGCTCCAGCAAGGTAACGAGTTACCAATTGATGCACCAATGTTTCATTAAAAGACTGACCAAAAACGCTTTCAGCTACTTGTGCATTTCCGGATGAGTCTTGTTCATTTAAAGCAGGTATTTGCAAACCCATGACTTAACCTTTATTTCGCATTTTCATAGCGGGTGTAATAACTACATCACCGCCTTTAGCACCCGGCACTGCGCCTTTTACTAAAATTAAATTTCTTTCTGTATCAATCGCATGAATGGTCAGGTTTTGAATGGTTGTTTTTACATTACCAAGATGACCTTCCATTTTTTTGCCTTTAAATACACGCCCGGGTGTTTGACACATACCAATGGAACCAAGTACTCTATGTGAGCGCGAGTTACCATGCGTTGCATCCTGCATGCTGAAATGATGCCTCTTGATACCACCAGCAAAACCTTTACCAATACTTTTTCCTTGCACATCAACAACTTGACCCGCAGTAAAAATATCCAGCGATAATTGTGATCCGGCAGATAAATCAACGCCTTCACCATCTTCGAGCCTAAACTCCCAAAGACCTCGTCCAGCCGTCACATTTGCCGCCGCATAATGACCAGCCATTGCTTTATTGACTCTTGATGATTTTTTATCGCCCGCTGCTACCTGGATTGAGCGATAACCATCAACATCAAGACTTTTAACCTGAGTAACTCTGTTTGAGTCAATCTGGAGAACAGTAACAGGTACTGATGAACCATCTTCACAAAATACTCTGGTCATACCACATTTACGACCTATAAGACCTATTGACATCTGCCAATTCCTCTATTTTTAATTCAATTTTATTTGGACATCAACACCAGCTGCAAGATCCAACTTCATTAATGCATCTACGGTTTTTTCAGTTGGCTCAACGATATCCAGCAATCTTTTATAAGTTCTTAACTCATATTGATCTCTTGCATCTTTATTAACATGCGGAGAAATCAAAATTGTAAAACGTTCTTTCTTAGTAGGCAAAGGAATAGGGCCTTTTACTTGAGCACCTGTTCTCCTTGCAGTTTCTACTATCTCACCAGCCGATTGATCAATCAATTTATGATCAAATGATTTCAATCGGATTCTGATAGTTTGATTAGACATATTTATTACTCGATTATTGATGCAACAACGCCCGCACCGACTGTACGACCACCTTCACGAATTGCGAAACGCAAACCATCTTCCATAGCGATCGGCGATATCAATTTAACTTTTACTGATATATTATCACCAGGCATTACCATTTCTACGCCTTCAGGCAGATCAACCGCACCGGTCACATCAGTCGTTCTAAAATAGAATTGTGGACGATAACCGTTAAAGAATGGAGTATGACGCCCACCTTCTTCTTTTGATAATATATAAATTTCTGCGTTAAAGAAAGCGTGTGGCTTAATGGTGCCTTTGTGCGCCAAAACTTGACCACGCTCTACGTCGTCTCTTTTTGTGCCTCTCAACAGCAATCCTACGTTATCGCCAGCTTCACCTTGATCCAGCAACTTACGGAACATTTCAACGCCTGTGACTGTTGTAGTTACTGTTGGCCTGATACCAACAATCTCAACTTCCTGCCCGACTTTGATAATACCACGCTCAATACGTCCGGTAACTACGGTGCCACGACCTGAAATTGAGAACACATCCTCAATAGGCATCAAGAATGCGCCATCAACTGCTCTTTCCGGTAACGGAATGTAACTGTCTAACGCTTCTACCAATTTAATAATTGAAGGCATGCCGATTTCGCTCTCATCCCCTTGCAATGCCAATAAGGCAGAGCCTCTGATAATTGGCGTATCATCACCTGGAAACTCATACGCATCTAGCAATTCTCTGAGCTCCATCTCTACCAATTCCATCAACTCTTCATCGTCAACCATATCAGCTTTATTCAGGAACACCACCACATAAGGCACACCCACCTGCCTTGACAACAGAATATGCTCTCTAGTTTGCGGCATTGGGCCGTCAGTGGCTGCACAAACAAGTATTGCACCATCCATTTGTGCTGCACCCGTGATCATGTTTTTTACATAATCAGCATGGCCTGGACAGTCAACATGAGCATAGTGACGGTTTGCAGATTCATATTCTACGTGTGACGTAGCAATAGTGATACCGCGAGCCCGCTCTTCAGGTGCATTATCAATTTGATCAAAAGCTTTAACCGCACCACCGTGCAATTTTGCCATGACTGTTGTTAATGCAGCAGTTAGTGTTGTTTTACCGTGGTCAACGTGACCGATTGTGCCTACGTTTACGTGAGGCTTACTACGTGAAAATTTTTCTTTGGCCATGAGTTAATACCTTTATATTATTCAATTTTATGAAGATTTATTAATGATCGCTTCTGCTATATGCGCAGGTGTTTCATTGTATTTTTCAAACTGCATACTGTATGTAGCTCGCCCCTGTGTTGCCGAACGCAAATCAGTTGCATAACCAAACATTTCCGACAACGGTACTTCGCAGCTAACTGTTTTACCTGACGGCATATCTTCCATACCCTGAATTATGCCACGACGCCTATTGATATCGCCAACTACATCCCCCATATATTCTTCTGGAGTAGATATTTCGACTTTCATTATAGGCTCCAATATAACAGGACTTGCTTTTCTTGCACCTTCCCTGAAACACATAGAGCCGGCAATCTTAAAAGCCAGTTCATTTGAATCTACATCATGATAAGAGCCATCAAATATAGAAACCTTTACATCTAACATAGGATAACCAGCTAGAACACCACACTTTAGCTGCTCTTGCACACCCTTATCAACTGCTGGTATATATTCCTTAGGAACAACGCCACCAACAATTTCGTTAACAAACTCATAACCCGCCCCAATTTCTTGCGGCTCAATTCGTAACCAGACGTGACCATACTGGCCTCGACCTCCTGATTGCCTTATGAATTTACCTTCCTGCTCTACTGACTTACGAATTGTTTCCCTATACGCAACCTGTGGAGCCCCAACATTTGCCTCTACATTAAATTCCCTTTTCATTCGATCAACAATAATTTCCAGATGAAGCTCACCCATCCCGGATATTATCACCTGCCCCGACTCCTCATCAGTATGTACTCGAAAGGACGGGTCTTCTTGAGCCAACTTACTTAATGCCAGACCCATCTTATCTTGATCTGCCTTTGTCTTTGGCTCTACTGCAACTGAAATCACAGGATCAGGAAACTGCATGCGCTCAAGAACAATAATTGACTTAAGATCACACAAAGTATCACCGGTCGTAACGTCTTTCAACCCTATTGCTGCCGCTATATCTCCAGCACAGACAACTTTAACTTCTTCGCGGCTATTGGCATGCATCTGAACTATGCGACCAATGCGTTCTTTTTTCATTTTAACCGAATTGTAGATAGTATCTCCACAACTCAAGAATCCAGAATATACTCTGAAAAAAGTTAATGTCCCAACAAAAGGGTCAGCTGCAATTTTAAAGGCTAAAGCAGAAAATGGCTCATCATCAGATGCATATCTATGCCCTTCAGTCACCTCATCCTCAAGCAAACCTTTTATGGCTTCAACATCAGTCGGCGCCGGCATGTATTCAATAATTGCATCCAACATTGCCTGAACACCTTTATTCTTAAAAGCAGACCCACAAAATGTTGGAACAACTTTATTGGCTATCGTTTGAGCACGAATGCCTTTTTTTATTTCTTCATTGGTCAAATACCCTTCAAGAAGGTATTTTTCCATCAACTCGTCATTGGCTTCAGCCGCCGCTTCAATCAGACTTTCTCTCCACTTTTCGCAGAGATCTTGCATATCAACAGGAATTTCTTTTTCTTCAAAAGTCATGCCTAAATTAGCATCATTCCAATAGAGAGCCTTCATCTTAATTAAATCAACAACACCGCAGAATTGATCTTCAGCACCTATCGGCAATTGCATTGGAACTGCGTGACTACCCAAGCGCGTCATAATCTGCTCTATTACTCGCAAGAAATCCGCACCAGAACGATCCATCTTGTTAACAAAAGCCAATCTTGGAACATGGTATTTGTTAGCTTGACGCCAAACAGTTTCAGATTGCGGCTCTACCCCACCCACAGCGCAAAAAACCGCACATGCACCATCAAGAACGCGAAGTGAACGCTCCACTTCAATAGTAAAGTCAACATGCCCTGGCGTATCAATAATATTAATACGGTGCTGTGGAAATTGTTTTTCCATTCCACTCCAAAAACAGGTTGTAGCTGCAGAGGTTATTGTTATCCCCCTCTCCTGCTCTTGAGCCATCCAGTCCATGGTTGCCGCACCGTCATGCACCTCACCTATTTTGTGAGACACACCTGTATAGTATAAAATGCGCTCAGTCGTTGTGGTCTTGCCAGCATCAATGTGAGCCATAATGCCGACATTACGATAACGATCGATTGGAGTTTTACGCACAATGACTATACAGCCTACAATTTATTTCGCTGACTACCAACGATAATGAGAGAAAGCTTTGTTCGCCTCAGCCATTCTATGCGTATCTTCCCGCTTCTTGGCTGCCGACCCTCTACTTTCAAAAGCATCCATCAACTCACCAGCCAACTTGGAAGACATATTTCTTTCGTTTCTTTTACGCGAAGCATCAATCAACCAACGCATAGCCAAAGCCATTCGACGGGAAGGACGAACCTCAACGGGAACCTGATAGGTTGCTCCACCGACGCGACGAGACTTAACCTCAACCCGAGGCTGAACATTCTCAAGTGCTTTTGACAATACTTCTAACGGCTCACTATGACCTTTGCTTTCAATGACATCCAATGCCCCATAAACGATACCTTCAGCAATTGATTTTTTGCCACTTTCCATGATCATATTCATGAACTTGGTTAACATGATACTCCCAAACCTTGGATCAGGAATGATTTCTCTTTTTGTAGCGACTCTTCTTCTAGACATTTCTCACCAACTCACTTTTAGCTTTTAGGTCGTTTAGTTCCGTATTTGGAGCGACCACACTTTCTATTGTTTACACCCGAAGCATCCAAACTGCCACGCACGACGTGATACCTTACACCCGGCAGATCCTTAACACGACCACCCCTGATTAATACCACGGAATGCTCTTGTAAATTATGACCTTCACCACCAATGTAACTACTCACTTCAGCGCCGTTAGTCAACCTTACCCTTGCTACTTTACGCAGCGCCGAGTTAGGCTTTTTAGGAGTTGTGGTATAAACACGCGTACACACACCTCTACGTTGAGGACAAGCCTCCAATGCGGGAACATTGCTTTTTTCTACTTTTTTAGCGCGTGGCTTTCGAACTAATTGGTTGATCGTGGCCATAACTTTGTTTACTCCGATATACAATTTAACTGTCAGATAATAAATTAACCATTGCTAAAAGATATTAGCTATTAATGGTTAGCTTTTTTCGACCTGACCTAAGCACATTAGCTTATGTGAGCAGAGCATAATACTTGTTATTACTCACTAGGTCAAGTCCATTTTTCTAAAATATATTTAGAACTTATTTAAACATTTAACGCTTGCTTAAGTGCTTCTTCTACATCCCCTGCATCAACTGCAACCGAGACATCACTCTCAACCGCCTGATGCTGGGCAAATCTGTTTTTTCTGTTTTCATGGTAAGCCAAACCCGTCCCGGCAGGAATTAATCGGCCCACAATAACGTTTTCCTTTAACCCTTGCAGCCCATCACTTAACCCACGTACAGCTGCGTCAGTCAATACACGCGTTGTTTCTTGAAAAGAAGCCGCCGATATAAATGATTCAGTTGCCAATGATGCTTTGGTGATACCTAACAATATTGACTCATAACTAGCAGGAATTTTTCCTTCACTTTCCATTTTGTCATTTTCAACCCGCATTGCAGCACGCTCAACCTGCTCACCTTTTACGAAATCCGTATCACCAGAAGCCGTAATCTCAACTTTTCTAAGCATTTGGCGAATAATTGCCTCAATATGCTTATCATTGATTTTCACACCCTGTAAACGATAAACATCTTGAATTTCTTTGACCAGATAGTTGGCCAACTCCTCAATGCCTCTCAATCTGAGAATATCATGAGGCGTTAATTCACCTTCAGCAATAGTTTCACCCTTCTCTACGTACTCACCTTCAAATACAGTGATATGACGCCATTTTGGTATCAGGGTTTCAATTTGCTCACCAAGCGCATCAGTAATAATGACTCGCTGCTTGCCTTTGGTTTCTTTTCCGAATGAAATAGTGCCACTGGTCTCTGCAAGAATCGCAGGGTCTTTTGTTTTACGTGCCTCGAATAAATCTGCTACACGCGGTAAACCACCGGTAATATCCCTGGTTTTACTGGATTCTTGTGGAATCCTTGCCAACACGTCTCCCACCTTAACCTCACCACCGTCTTTAATACCGGCAATAGCGCCTGCCGGCAAGAAATACTGTGCAGGAATTTCGGTACCTGGCAAATAAATTGTGTTGCCTTCATTGTCCGACAACTTAACCATAGGTCGTAATTCTTTACCTGCGGAGCCACGTTGCTTTGGATCAGTAACTACCAGCGAACTTAAACCCGTCACTTCATCAGATTGTTTTTGTACAGTAACACCATCAATAAAATCTTTGAGCTCAACAATACCCTCTACTTCGGTAATAACCGGATGAGTAAATGGATCCCAAGTTACAATAATGTCCCCTGCATTAATCCTTGACCCTTCCTGAACTGAGAGCACTGCGCCATAAGGAATTTTATATCGTTCCCTTTCGCGCCCATAATCATCTACCACACCCACTTCACCCGATCTTGAAACGGCAACCAGCTTACCTTCGCGGTTTATTACCGACTTCAGGTTGTTTAAGCGCACTGTACCGGACGACTTGACCTGTACGTTACTTATTGCAACTGATCTGGAGGCCGCTCCACCAATATGAAAGGTTCGCATGGTCAACTGAGTGCCTGGCTCGCCAATTGATTGCGCGGCAATAACACCCACCGCCTCACCAATATTAACAAGATGACCTCTACCTAAATCACGACCGTAACAAGCTGCGCAAACACCGTGCCTGTTCTCACACGTTATAATAGAACGAACTATAACTTGATCAATACCCTGCTCTTCCAGAATGGCAACCCAATGCTCATCCAACAAGGTTTTGGCAGGCACTATTATGCTCTCTCCGGCGGCATCCAGTATATCATTAACGGCGACTCGACCTAATACGCGTTCAGATAACGGCTCTACTACATCACCACCCTCAATAATTGGGGTCATTATCAGTCCGTTTGAAGTACCGCAGTCATTACCGGTAATAACCAGATCCTGCGCCACATCCACTAATCGTCGTGTCAAATAGCCTGAGTTAGCTGTTTTTAGTGCCGTATCCGCCAGACCTTTACGTGCTCCATGAGTAGAGATAAAGTATTGCAATACATCTAAACCCTCTCGAAAGTTGGCAGTGATAGGCGTTTCAATAATAGAACCGTCAGGTTTTGCCATCAAGCCACGCATACCTGCTAACTGACGAATCTGTGCCGCCGATCCTCTGGCACCTGATTCAGCCATCATAAAAATTGAATTGAATGATTTTTGTTTTACTAGGCTGCCGTTCGCATCAACAACTGATTCTTCACCCAGTCCATCCATCATGACTTTGGCAACTTGATCATTGGCATGAGACCAAATATCAACAACCTTGTTATAGCGTTCACCATCAGTAACCAAACCAGAGGCGTATTGACTTTGAATTTCGTTCACCTCCATGTCGGCCGCTTTAATGATGTCGCTTTTTTTAGCGGGTATCGCCATATCTTCGATACCAAACGACACGCCGGAAATGGTTGCGTACCTGAAGCCCAAATACATTAACTGATCTGCCAATATGACTGTATCTTTGTTACCCAAGTAGCGATAACTGTAATTAATTAACCGTGATATATTCTTTTTTGTCATATCACAGTTCACCAGATCATAAGGCATACGATCAGGAACAACTTCCCAGATTAACGCGCGACCTACAGTCGTTTCTACCCTGTGCGTCTTGTCTTCAGTCTCGCCCAGCTCATTGACTACTTTTTCAGTAATGCGCAATTGAATTTTTGATTGCAATTCAACTGATTTTGCCATTAACGCTTTGTGAATTTCACCAACGCTGACAAATATACTACCATCACCTTTGGCATTTATTTTTTCACGGCTGATATAATAAAGACCTAATACCACGTCTTGGGACGGATTAATAACCGGCTCACCATTCGCAGGTGACAAAATATTATTAGTGGCCATCATCAATGTTCTGGCTTCTAACTGCGCTTCTATCGATAGTGGAATATGTACCGCCATCTGATCGCCGTCAAAATCCGCATTAAACGCGCTACAAACCAATGGATGCAGTTGAATCGCCTTACCTTCAATCAAGGTAGGTTCAAACGCCTGAATACCCAATCTGTGTAACGTAGGTGCACGATTTAATAAAATCGGGTGCTCGCGAATAACTTCTTCGAGTATATCCCAGACTTCAGGACCTTCTCTTTCAACCATTTTCTTTGCAGCTTTAATGGTTGTAGCAAGACCACGAAACTGTAGTTTACTGAATATAAAAGGTTTAAATAGCTCCAGCGCCATTTTCTTCGGCAATCCGCATTGATGAAGTCTTAACGTAGGACCCACAACAATAACTGAACGACCCGAATAATCGACGCGCTTACCTAACAAATTTTGTCTAAAGCGTCCTTGCTTACCTTTAATCATGTCGGCAAGTGACTTCAGTGGTCGCCTGTTGGTTCCAGTAATCGCTCTTCCACGACGACCGTTATCCAGCAACGCATCAACTGATTCTTGTAACATGCGCTTTTCATTACGAACAATAATGTCAGGGGCATTTAAGTCCAACAATCGGTTCAACCGGTTGTTTCTGTTGATAACCCGGCGATATAAATCATTCAAATCAGAAGTCGCAAAACGGCCTCCATCTAAAGGCACCAATGGGCGCAACTCAGGTGGCAATACCGGAAGCACTTTTAAAATCATCCACTCGGGACGATTCTTTGAACTCATTAACGCATCCATGACCTTAAGACGCTTTGAGTACTTCTTGATCTTGGTTTCAGAATTAGTTGAATTTATTTCTTCACGCAGCGTTTCGACTTGTTCCTTTAAGTCAATCGCTTTAAGTAAATCATAGATTGCTTCTGCTCCCATTTTGGCAACAAAATCATCACCATGCAACTCTACAGCATCAAGATACTCGTCATCAGTCAGCAACTGACCCTTTTCCAAAGGTGTCATACCGGGATCCAGGATGACAAAAGATTCAAAATACAAGACGCGTTCGATTTCGCGCAGAGTCATATCCAACAACAGCGCTATTCTTGAGGGTAAAGATTTTAAAAACCAAATATGTGCAACAGGGCTCGCTAAATCAATATGCCCCATTCTCTCGCGGCGAACTTTTGACAAAGTGACCTCTACGCCGCATTTTTCACAAATGACACCACGATGCTTCAGTCGCTTATATTTACCACAAAGACATTCATAATCACTAACAGGGCCAAAAATTTTGGCGCAAAACAAACCATCACGCTCAGGCTTAAACGTACGGTAGTTAATTGTTTCAGGTTTTTTTACCTCGCCATAAGACCAGGAACGGATCATGTCCGGTGAAGCTAAGCCAATACTGATCCCGTCGAAATCATCAGCACGACCTTGACGCTTTAAGAAATTCATTAAATCTTTCAAGAGCTTGTCCTCTTTAAGTAGTTTCTGGTGTAGTCCAGAACAGGCTTAGACGCGATGAACGCGTCTCTACAGTGCAAATATCGGCATTATCTAAATTAAGTGGCCATTCAATAGACCACTTAATTAGGTGCTATAAGAGGTTAAAATAAATCACGTAACGTATTATTATTAAAGCCCTAAGTTCTCTATAGAAAACAACAATAGGGATGCTGCATTACAGCATCCCTATTCGGGATTTTATTCCCGCTGTAATTCTATATTAACTGCCAATGACCGGATTTCTTTTATTAAAACATTAAACGATTCGGGCATACCCGCTTCCATTTTATGATCACCGTCGACGATGTTTTTATACATGCGCGTTCTACCTGTAACATCATCCGACTTAACAGTGAGCATCTCTTGCAAGGTATAGGCTGCTCCATAAGCTTCCAAAGCCCAGACTTCCATTTCACCAAAACGCTGACCTCCGAACTGTGCTTTTCCGCCTAATGGTTGCTGAGTAACGAGACTGTAAGGACCTGTTGAACGCGCATGCATTTTATCATCAACCAAATGATTCAACTTCAACATGTACATATAACCAACAGTGACTTCCCGCTCGAATGGCTCACCCGTCAAACCATCATAAAGTGTAATTTGACCATGCTCAGGCAAATCAGCCAATTTTAACATCGTCCGAATTTCATCTTCGCTGGCACCATCAAATACAGGTGTCGCCATTGGAACGCCAGCCACCAGATTAGCCGCCATTTCAAGAATCTCTTTATCTGAAAATGAATCCAAATCTTCTTTACGACCACTACAGTTGTAGATTTTATCGAGGTATTCTCTAATAGCAGTAACTTTAACTTGCTCTGCATCATGTTTGGCTTCAAGCATCTTGCCTATTTTGATACCCAAGCCTTTTGCAGCCCAGCCTAAATGGGTCTCAAGAACCTGCCCTACATTCATTCGCGAAGGTACACCCAGTGGATTTAAAACAATATCTACGGGGTTGCCATCTGCCGTGTAAGGCATATCTTCAATTGGCCTGATCATGGAAATAACACCTTTATTTCCATGACGACCCGCCATTTTATCACCAGGCTGTATACGTCGTTTCACCGCCAAATAAACCTTGACCATTTTCAGCACGCCTGGTGCCAAATCATCGCCCATGGTTATTTTTTTGCGTTTAACTTCAAACTTTTCATCAAAATCTTTTCTTTGCTGCTCAACTTGGGCAACAACCGTTTCCAGCTGAAGATTAATATCTTCATCTTTCATTTTTATTTTTAACCACTCTGAATGTCTTAAACCATTCAGATAATCTTGCGTTACTTCCGTACCGGCCTTGTGTCCACCGGGGCCTGATTGAGCTATTTTGCTAATCAGCATTCTAGCAACACGAGCGAAAATATCTTCTTCGAGAATTTTAAGCTGATCATCAAGGTCTTTTCTGTAACGCTTGATTTCTTCCTGCTCAATATCAAGAGCACGCTTGTCCTTTTTTACACCGTCACGGGTAAACACTTGCACATCAATAACTGTACCTTCAATGCTACCAGGGACACGTAATGATGTATCTTTTACATCGGCGGCTTTTTCACCAAAAATTGCACGTAGTAGCTTTTCTTCCGGGGTTAGCTGAGTCTCACCTTTTGGTGTGACTTTACCTACCAGAATATCACCACCCTTAACTTCTGCGCCAACGTATACTATTCCAGACGCATCAAGCTTGGATAAAGCCTCTTCGCTGACATTGGGAATATCGGCCGTAATTTCTTCCGGACTATGCTTGGTATCCCGTGCGACGCACGTTTTTTCTTCAATGTGAATAGTAGTAAATCGATCTTCTTTAACAACACGCTCGGATACTAAAATAGAATCTTCGAAGTTATAGCCGTTCCAAGGCATAAACGCGACCAACATATTTTGACCCAATGCCAACTCACCCATATCGGTAGAAGGACCATCAGCCATAATATCGCCAGCATTAACTATGTCCCCAGGCTTCACCAAAGGCTTTTGATTAATACAAGTATTTTGGTTTGATCGTGTATATTTAGTCAGGTTATAAATATCAACTCCTGGCGCACCTGTTTCAGTTTCAGTGTCATTGACGCGCACTACGATTCTTGCCGCATCGACCGCTTCAATACTACCACCACGCGCAGCGACGACAGTAACGCCAGAATCTTTAGCAACGATTCTTTCCATACCCGTACCTACTAACGGCTTTTCAGCCCTTAATGTAGGAACAGCCTGGCGCTGCATGTTTGAACCCATCAATGCACGGTTAGCATCATCATGCTCCAGGAACGGAATGATGGATGCGGCGACCGATACAATTTGCTTTGATGACACATCCATATACTGTACAGTGTCAGACATTGCCAATGCAAATTCATCTTTATGTCGGCACGACACCAAACCTTCTACCAGCTTGCCGCTTTCATCAACAGCAACACTGGCTTGCGCAATAACAAACTCACCTTCTTCAATCGCAGAAAGATAGTCAACCTCATCGGTTACAATTCCATTGATGACTTTTCTATAAGGCGTTTCTAAAAAGCCATAGCCATTAGTGCGTGCATAGACTGATAATGAGTTAATCAAACCAATATTTGGCCCTTCAGGCGTTTCAATTGGGCATACACGACCATAATGAGTTGCATGTACGTCACGCACTTCAAAACCGGCACGCTCTCTTGCCAAACCACCGGGCCCTAAGGCAGAGACGCGGCGCTTATGAGTTACCTGAGATAATGGATTGTTTTGATCCATAAACTGGGATAATTGACTTGAACCAAAAAACTCTTTAACTGCAGCCGAAACCGGCTTCGCATTAATAATTTCTTGCGGCATCAAGCCTTCTGAATCGGCAAGCGTCAGACGCTCCTTAACAGCCCGCTCAACCCTGACCAAACCAACACGAAATTGGTTTTCAATCATCTCGCCAACAGAACGTACCCGCCTATTACCCAAATGATCAATGTCGTCAACAGTTCCATTACCGTTACGAATCGCTATTAACTCTTTGAGAACATCAATAATGTCATCTTTAGTCAATGTGCCAGAACCGGTGGTTTCTTCTCGTCCTAATCGACGATTAAACTTCATTCTACCAACCGTTGATAAATCATATCTATCGTCGGTAAAAAACAAATTTTGAAATAAATTTTCGGCTGATTCTTTAGTAGGTGGCTCTCCAGGGCGCATCATACGATAGATTTCAACCAGTGCCTCCAAGGCATTGGCGGTCGTATCTATCCTCATGGCGTTACTTATGTACGGCCCGTTATCCAGGTCGTTTACAAACAACGTATTAATTTCAGTAATACCGCTATCTATGCAGCGTTCAATCAAAGCAGGTGTCAGTTCTTCGTTGACATTAGCAATAAGCTCGCCGGTTGATTGATCGATCAGGTTATGACCCAGAATCTTGCCAGTAAGATATTCTCTTGGAACCTCAACTTCAGCCAAACCGGCTTTATTCATTTCGCGAATATGCTTGGCAGTGATTCTACGTCCTTCTTCTACCAAGATCTGATCGTTGTGCTTAATATCAAATGCTGCAATTTCACCGCGCATCCTTTCTGGCACGATATGAAACAGGCATTTATCTGCACTAAGCGTAAATTTGTTGGTTTCAAAGAAAATGTTAATCATTTCTTCGTTACTATAGCCCAACCCTCTGAGTAAAATGGTTGCGGGTATTTTTCTACGACGGTCTATACGCACATAAACGCAGTCTTTATGGTCAAATTCAAAATCCAGCCATGAGCCGCGATAAGGAATGACCCGTGCATTAAATAATAATTTACCGGACGAATGAGTCTTACCTTTGTCATGGTCAAAAAATACACCGGGTGAACGATGTAATTGAGACACGATAACTCGCTCAGTGCCGTTGATAACAAAAGTTCCGTTATCAGTCATCAAGGGCAATTCGCCCATGTAGACTTCTTGCTCGCGAATGTCTTTTACAACCTTGGCATTAGCAGCGGCTTCTTTGTCATAAATAACCAGACGCACTAATACTCGCAAAGGAGCGGCATAAGTTGCTCCTCTTTGTTGACACTCTCTTACGTCAAAAGTGGGTTCACCTAATCTATACTTTACATATTCCAGCACCGCATAGCCAGAATGGCTGTCAATAGGAAAAACACTGGAAAATGCTGCATGCAAGCCTGTGTCTATGCGCTTTTCTGGCGAAACGCCAGATTGCAGAAAGCCGGCATAAGAATTAATCTGAGTTGCCAGGAGATAAGGGACTTCAAGTACTTCAGTACTTTTCCCAAAGTTATTTCGAATACGCTTTTTTTCGGTAAAAGAGTAGGACATATCGCTTCCAAACCTTTTCGTCATGAATTATTTCTACTGTGTATTTGTTACAAGCAGTAAAAGGCCGGTGGCACAAGCCACCAGCCATACTTTAAGTAGGAACGCAGTAATTGCGTCCCTTCAATTTCGCCAAAATTATTTTATTTAATTTCGACAGTAGCGCCAGCTTCAGTAAGCAGCTTTTTAATATCTTCTGCTTCTGCTTTAGGAATACCTTCTTTCAGTACTGTCGGTACACCTTCAACAGCATCTTTGGCTTCTTTTAAGCCTAAGCCGGTGATGCCACGTACTGTTTTAATTACTGAAACTTTATTTTCGCCGAATGATGTTAAGATAACATCAAACTCTGTTTGCTCTTCAACAACTGCGGCAGCAGCAGAAGGAGCAGCAGCTACTGCAGCAGCTGCAGATACGCCGAATTTTTCTTCCATCGCTGAAATTAAATCAACGATTTCCATAACAGTCATGTTAGAGACTGCTTCCAAGATATCGGCTTGTGAGATCGCCATTGTGTATTCCTCTAAAAAAATTTGGTTTTAAACTGGATAATTGTGTTTATGCGACTTCTTGCATCTGTTCTTTAACAGCTGCCAAGGTACGCACAAATTTCTCGACCGGTGCTTTCATAACAGACATTAACATACTGATACCTTGATCGCGAGTAGGCAAACTCGCCAATCGCGCAAGCTCAGATCCATCAAATGCCTGTCCACCAATAGCAACAATCTTTGTGATTAATTTGTCATGCGTTTTAGCAAAATTACTGATTAAACGCCCTGCAGATCCGGGATCTTCCATGGAAAATGCAATCAATAATGGACCGGTTAGTCCGTCTTGCATGCATTCAAATTCTGTTCCCGCTACAGCCCGCTTTGCCAATGTATTCTTGACCACACGCAAATAAACGCCAGTTTCTCTCGCCGTTTTTCGCAGCTCGGTCAATTCCGTGACGGTTAATCCACGGTATTCTGCCGCAACAGCAGAATGCGCATTTGCAGCGAATTGAGCTACTTCTTCTACGACGGCTTTTTTGCCGTCTAAATTTAGTGCCACAGCTTAGCTCCGGTATTTTCTGGAATATTTTTCCAGAATTAATAAAACACATTCTTTCGAATGCCCCTTACGGTATTTTTCCCCTGTTTTAGGTTCTAGTACCATCTGCGCAGGAAACATAATTTTTCAATCATGCCGGTTTTAAGTTTTTCAACTCCTGCGGTCTTTGACGGTTACCGAATTAAACGGCAACCCAAAGTTTTTATATCTTTTTAGCTTGCAATACTACTTGCATCAAGCCACAGACCTGGACCCATGGTTGAAGATAAGGTTATTTTTTTAATATAGATGCCTTTCGCAGCAGTTGGCTTTGCTTTACGTAAGTCAGAAAGCAATGCCTCTAAATTTCCCTGTATATCTGCCGCTTCAAAAGTTACTTTTCCTAGTGTACAGTGAATAATACCGCCTTTATCAGTACGGTAACGCACTTGTCCGGACTTGGCATTTTTTACTGCTGTTGCAACATCAGCTGTTACAGTTCCAACTTTAGGGTTTGGCATTAAGCCTCTTGGGCCTAAAATCTGACCTAACTGCCCAACAACCCGCATTGCATCAGGCGACGCTATAACGACATCAAAGTTCATCTCGCCTTTTTTAACAAGCTCAGCCAGATCTTCCATGCCGACAATATCAGCACCCGCTGCCTTTGCTGCATCTGCATTAGAGCCTTGAGTAAACACAGCTACCCGAACTGTTTTACCGGTACCGTTAGGTAATACAGTCGCGCCGCGTACATTTTGATCTGATTTACGTGGATCAACACCCAAATTAACACTAACGTCTATAGCTTCGTTAAATTTAGCTGTACCCAGTTCTTTCAATATGCTTACAGCCTCAATCACTGAATATTGCTTGGTTCTATCGACTTTGCTTTTAACTAATTTTGCTTTTTTTGATAACTTAGCCATTATAACCCCTCCACATTCAGACCCATGCTACGCGCACTACCTGCAATTGTTTTTATAGCTGCCTCAAGATTTGCTGCATTCAAATCTTCCATTTTTGTTTTAGCAATTTCTTCCAATTGCGCCATGGTCACTGTGCCGACTTTTTTGGTATTTGGATTACTGCTACCACTTTTTATCCCGGTTGCTTTCTTCAAAAGAATTGAAGCAGGGGGTGTTTTAGTGATAAAAGTAAAGCTGCGATCACTATAAACGGTAATAACTACAGGTAAAGGCAAGCCTTTTTCTACGTCTTGTGTTTTCGCATTAAATGCTTTACAAAACTCCATAATGTTAACACCACGCTGACCCAGTGCTGGACCTACTGGTGGACTTGGATTTGCTTCACCTGCTTTTACTTGCAGCTTAATGTATGCCGTTATTTTTTTTGCCATTTTTTACTCCAATATGGGTACAAACGCTTTTCAGCTCCCCCTAGACACAAAAATCCCTACCTTATTAAGGCAGAGATCTGGTAGAACAACAGAAACGCAAAGCTTACGTTTTTGCTATCAGCCTTTTTCAACCTGCCCAAAACCTAACTCAACAGAGGTTGACCGGCCAAAAATGAGCACTGATATTTTTAATTTGCTTTTCTCGTAGTTAACTTCTTCCACTACACCATTAAAATCTTTAAATGGCCCATCAATGACTCTAATGACTTCTCCAGCCTCAAATAAAGTTTTCGGTCGAGGCTTATTAACACCTTCTTCAACTCTATTAAGAATAGACATCGCTTCTTTTTCAGAAATAGGTGCAGGACGATCTGAAGTTCCACCTATAAAACCCAAGACTCTGGGCACATCCTTAACCAAATGCCAGGTCTCGTCAGTCAACTCCATTTGCACAAGCACATAGCCCGGGAAAAACTTTCTTTCACTTTTGCGTTGCTGACCCATACGCATTTCAACAATTTCTTCGGTAGGAACTAGAATCTTTCCGAAATACTGCTGAAGACCTTCCCTCTCAATTCTTTCTTCCAAGGCCTGCTTAACTTTGTTTTCAAAGTTTGAATAGGCGTGAACAACATACCAGCGTAACGACATTCCTTTACCCGCCCTGCCCAGTTAAATAGCGAACACCCCAAAAGAGAAACATATCAAGCAACCACAAAATCAAACCAACGATAAAAACCATTGCGAAAACCAGCAACGTGGTACGCACCGTCTCGTCACGAGTAGGCCATACGACTTTCCTGACTTCTTGTCGGGATTCTAACGCGAAACTCCAAACAGTGCGACCCAAGCCCGTTGTTAACACCACGCCCAACACCATCATCATGACAGCAACCAATCCGAGGACTCGATACAAAAGCCGAACTTCTTTAAAATAAGAGTGATCCGCTGAGAAGTAGTAGAATGCGGCTACACCAGCAACTACTAGGATGACAGAAAAAACCTGCTTGACAATATCAGCAACCGACGTTGCTGGCTCTGCTTGAGTATTCATGTGTTATTTATTATTATAATAGATAATATTGATTTGTTTAATCTGACTGGCAGGCCAGGAGGGGCTCGAACCCCCAACCAGCGGTTTTGGAGACCGCCATTCTACCAATTGAACTACTGACCTATTCAGAAAAACTTTACAGAACTTGCTATATTATACTAATCGAAATTATTATTCAAGTATTGATGCAACAACACCCGCACCGACTGTACGACCACCTTCACGAATTGCGAAACGCAAACCATCTTCCATAGCGATCGGTGATATCAATTTAACTTTTACTGATATATTATCACCAGGCATTACCATTTCTACGCCTTCTGGCAGATCAACCGCTCCGGTCACATCAGTCGTTCTAAAATAGAATTGTGGACGATAACCATTAAAGAATGGAGTATGACGCCCACCTTCTTCTTTTGATAATATATATATTTCTGCGTTAAAGAAAGCGTGTGGCTTAATGGTGCCTTTGTGCGCCAAAACTTGACCACGCTCTACGTCGTCTCTTTTTGTGCCTCTCAACAGCAATCCTACGTTATCGCCAGCCTCACCTTGATCCAGCAACTTACGGAACATTTCAACGCCGGTAACGGTTGTAGTCACTGTTGGCCTGATCCCAACAATTTCAACTTCCTGACCGACTTTGATAATACCACGCTCAATACGTCCGGTAACTACGGTGCCACGACCTGAAATTGAGAACACATCTTCAATAGGCATCAAGAATGCACCATCAACAGCTCTTTCCGGTAACGGAATGTAGCTATCCAGGGCTTCTACCAATTTAATAACTGAAGGCATGCCGATTTCGCTTTCATCGCCTTGCAATGCCAGTAAGGCAGAGCCTCTGATGATAGGTGTGTCATCACCTGGAAACTCATACATATCCAGTAACTCTCTGAGCTCCATCTCTACCAATTCGATCAACTCTTCATCGTCAACCATATCAGCTTTATTCAAGAACACAACCACATAAGGAACACCCACCTGCCTTGACAACAGAATATGCTCTCTGGTTTGCGGCATTGGGCCGTCAGCGGCTGAACAGACAAGTATTGCGCCATCCATTTGTGCGGCACCCGTGATCATGTTTTTTACATAATCAGCATGGCCTGGACAGTCAACGTGAGCATAGTGACGATTTGCAGATTCATATTCTACGTGTGACGTAGCAATTGTGATTCCGCGAGCCCGCTCTTCAGGTGCATTATCAATTTGATCAAAAGCTTTAACTGCACCACCGTGCAATTTTGCCATGACTGTTGTCAATGCAGCAGTTAGTGTTGTTTTACCGTGGTCAACGTGACCGATTGTGCCTACGTTTACGTGAGGCTTACTACGTGAAAATTTTTCTTTGGCCATGATTCACACACCTAATAACAATCGCAATAAAACTTGGAGCTCATAACCGGATTTGAACCGGTGACCTCTTCCTTACCAAGGAAGTGCTCTACCAACTGAGCTATATAAGCTTAATCTCATAAATTTGGAGCGGGTGATGGGAATCGAACCCACGTGATCAGCTTGGAAGGCTGGAGTTCTACCATTGAACTACACCCGCAGATTTTTTTAAATTCAAGATGATGGTGGAGGGGGGAGGATTCGAACCTCCGAAGGCAGAGCCGGCAGATTTACAGTCTGATCCCTTTGGCCGCTCGGGAACCCCTCCTATATCGGGTAAGCTGACTATTATCTTCCATCAGGAGACATCTGTCAACGAATTATTTACTTAATTTCACCAGAAAAAGATTCAACTTATTATTTTCAATACAGTCACAGCAAATGAACACAACCTAAAAGACAAATAAAAACCTTAAAAATCAATGCTATTGAACAAATAACACAGGACATTGGAATCAC
>CAIQND010000501.1 GCA_903873045.1 uncultured Methylococcaceae bacterium
ACGGTTGGAAAATAAGGAAGCGATTTCGGTAGAGGGAAAAGGCTTTGGCAGTTGTGGCAATATGATGAACAAAGGTGCTAAGTTCTTAAGTTCCTACAATGAACAGAATAAATACCGTAAATTAATTATTTGCCATGATAGAGATGAAAGTTCATATCAAGGGATATATGAAAAAGTTGTCTTAAAAATTGTAAATAATGCGAAGATTAAATCTGAAAAATTAATTTGCATATTAATTCCAACCAAAGAGATTGAAGCTTGGATATTGGCCGATATAAAAGCTGTTTCAAAGGTGATTCCATCGTGGCAACCTAAAGACGAATATCTACACCCAGAAGACATAAAAGACCCGAAAGAAACTTTAATAAGGTTAAGTAGAGCAAACAGACCTAAGCCTCTGTATAGTCATAACACGCACAATGAGCAAATAATGAAGCATATCGATTTAGGAAAAATTAAGGAAAAATGCCCTTCTTTTGCTGAATTGGCCAAGTTTGTCGAAAGTGGTACTGCTAATTATCCAAAAAGAAATAGCTTAACAATTAATCAACCTAACTAAGGGAAATCCAATGTCCAGAGTTTATAATTTTAGTGCGGGGCCGTCAATATCCCCTGAATCGGTATTGCTGCAAGCTCAGCAAGAGTTATTGGAATGGCGCGATAGTGGTATGTCCGTCATGGAAATGAGTCATCGCGGCAAGCATTTCTCGATTATTGCTGAAGAATTGGAAAGTGATTTAAGAAGTCTGCTGGTTGTTCCCGATAATTATAAGGTGTTGTTTTTGCAAGGCGGTGCGTCAGCGCAGTTTTCATTAATACCACAAAATATTTTGAAGGATAAAACCAAAGCGTGTTATCTGAATACCGGTGCATGGTCTGAAAAAGCGATTAAAGATGCCCAAAGTTATTGTGAGGTGATAGTCAGTGCAAGCTCGGAAGATACCCGATTTACCAGTATTCCCGAAGCATCAACTTGGCTTTTGGACGGGCAGGCGGCTTATCTGCACTATACCTCGAATGAAACCATTCATGGCGTAGAATTTCAAAGTACTCCGGATGCCAACGGCTTGCCGCTGGTATCAGATATGTCCTCCAATATTTTATCGCGCAAAATTGATGTCAGTCAGTATGGGTTGATTTACGCGGGAACTCAAAAAAATATGGGGCCTGCCGGTGTGACTGTGGTTATTGTCAGGGATGATTTAATCGGCCATGCCAGCAAAACAACGCCCCCGGTATTTAATTATGCCGAGCAGGCAAAAAACCAGTCCATGCTTAACACGCCAGCAACTTACAATTGGTATCTCGTGGGTCTGGTGCTTAAGTGGTTAAAAGCGCAAGGTGGCGTTGAGGCTATTGAGCAACTTAATATCGCCAAAGCGGCAAAACTGTATCAAGCCATTGATCAATCGACTTTGTATTCAAATCCGGTAGCTATTCCGTTTCGTTCACGCATGAATGTACCGTTTATTCTGGCTGACGAAAGCTTGGACAAGCCTTTTCTTGCGGCAGCGGAAGCGAATGGACTGTTTGAATTAAAAGGCCATCGTTCGGTGGGTGGTATGCGTGCCAGTATTTACAATGCCATGCCGGAAGCGGGTGTCTTGGCCTTGATTGATTTTATGGCTGAATTTGAACGCACCCATTAATCGAAACCTATCAACACAGAGCAGCGTAATGTCATCAATCACTCCCCTTTCTGATTTAAGAGACAAAATTGATGCAATCGATGAGCAGATTCTGCAATTGATTAATCAGCGTGCGTCTTGTGCGGTTGAAGTTGCCAAAACCAAAAGTGCTCAGGGTGAGCAAGGTACTTTTTATCGCCCGGACAGAGAGTCATTGGTTTTAAGGCGAATTATGGACTTAAATCAAGGGCCGTTGACTGATGACACCGCTGCCCGCTTTTTTAGAGAGATAATGTCGGCTTGTTTAGCGTTGGAAAAGCCAATGGATATTGCTTTTTTAGGGCCTGAGGGTACATTTACCCAGCAAGCGGCCTATAAGCACTTTGGACATGCGGTTAAAACCATTCCGGTGGCTACCATAAACGAGATATTTAATGCGGTGGAATGCGGTCATTGCGAGTTTGGCGTGGTGCCCGTTGAAAACTCTACCGAAGGTATTATTAGCCATACCTTGGATCGGTTTTTAACATCATCGCTGAAAATTTGCGGTGAAGTTGAAATCAGGGTTCATCAAAACCTGATGGGGCACGTAACCCATCTTGCTGAAATCACTGAAGTGTTTTCGCATCAGCAATCACTGGCTCAGTGTCGTCAATGGTTGGAAAATCATTTGCCACAGGCGAAACTGACGGCGGTTAATAGTAATGCCGAGGCGGCACGTCTGGTGACAATCAATAAGCAAACCGCAGCGATTGCGGGTATTGTTGCTGCTGAAATTTATAATTTAAAGATTATTGAAAAAAGTATTGAGGACGAGCCCAATAACACGACCCGGTTTATTATTATTGGCCAACAATCGCCGTCACCTACCGGCAACGATAAAACCTCGCTGGTTGTTTCTACCGGTAATCAGCCGGGCGCATTGCATAAAATCCTTGAGCCTTTCGCAAAATTTGGCATAGGGATGGTTAATATTGAATCCAGGCCTTCGCGGCAGGGCTTATGGGATTATATTTTTTTTATTGATATAGAAGGGCATGGCGAAGATGAGGTGGTTGCCCAGGCTTTAGAAACGGTTAAAGATAATGTTAAGATGTTCAAATTGTTGGGGTCTTATCCTAAAGCCGTTCTATGATCTGTAGTCACTATTTATTTTCGCTGCGGTACTAGTTAAATATTTTTATTTAAAATTCATGAATAACACTGATAACATTTACAATCTTGCTGCAGCGGGTGTGCAGCGCCTTATTCCTTATAAGGCGGGCAAGCCGATTGAAGAACTTGAACGCGAACTGGGACTCACCCAAATTATCAAGCTGGCCTCCAATGAAAACCCTTTGGGGCCGGGGAAAAAAGCCCTGGCTGCCATTCAGGCAACGTTACCTTCTTTGGCGCTGTATCCGGATGGCAGTGGCTTTGCATTAAAACAAGCGTTAGCCGAGAAATATGCGGTCTATCCGAGCCAGATAACGCTGGGTAACGGTTCCAATGAACTTCTTGAGCTGGTAGCCAGGGCGTTTTTAACACCGGCGCTTGAGGTGGTCTTTTCACAGCATGCTTTTGCTGTTTATCCTATCGTAACTCAAGCGGCAGGCGCGACTGCGGTTGTTGTTCCGGCCTTGAATTATGGTCACGATTTGGATGCCATGCTCCAGGCTGTCACTGAAAAAACACGTTTGGTGTTTATCGCTAATCCCAATAATCCGACGGGTACTTTGCTAAGTCAAGTGAGTTTGGAGCGCTTTATCAGTGCCTTGCCGGACACCTGTTTGTGTGTGCTTGACGAAGCCTATTTTGAATTTGTCAGCCACGGTGAGTTGGTTAACTCGATTGATTGGTTGAAAAAATTTCCTAATTTATTAATTACAAGAACTTTTTCCAAAGCTTACGGACTCGCCGGATTGCGGGTCGGTTATGGTTTATCCAGTCCACAGCTTGCCGATATTCTTAATCGGGTGCGTCAGCCTTTTAATAATAATATGCTGGCTTTAGTCGCAGCAGAAGCGGCTTTGTCTGACGATGAATATTTGCAACAGACTATTGAAGTGAATGAGCAAGGGATGCAACAATTAACGGAGGGCTTTAAAAATCTGGGTCTGGAATGGATTCCGTCAGCGGGAAATTTTGTATTGGTCGATTTAAAGCAAGCAGGACAGCCTGTTTATGAGGCATTGCTACGTAAGGGCGTTATTGTAAGACCTGTAGGTAATTATGAATTACCTAATCATTTGCGAATCAGCATCGGCACGGCATCAGAAAATCAATTATTTCTCCAGGCGTTAACGGCTACGTTGGCTAATGTTTGACCGACTTTGTATTGTCGGTGTTGGCTTAATTGGCGGTTCAGTTGCTCGTGCGGCCAGGCATTACGGGTTAAGCAAAAGCATTGTCGGCTATGGTCGCCCAGAGGATCTGCAAAATCTGGAGACGGCAAAGCGACTGGGTGTTATTGATGACTATTATTTGCAGATAGAGCAAGCTTTGCACGGTGCGGATTGTGTTGTGATAGCCACGCCGGTTGCCTCTATTGAAAGCATTTTTGAATTGCTTAAACCATTTTGGACGGAACACGCTATTTATACCGATGTAGGTAGCACCAAGGCGAGTGTGGTTGCAGCGGCACAGCGGGTTTTTGGCACAGTACCTGATAATTTGGTACCGGCGCATCCCATTGCAGGAGCCGAGCAGAGTGGTGTGGATGCCTCTGTCGTTGATTTGTTTGTGAACAAACGCGTCATTATTACGCCGCTAGGTCATACCCGGACAGAAGCCTTGCATAAAATCCAAGGTTTCTGGGAGCGCTGCGGATCGGTGGTATCAATGATGGATATCAATCATCATGATGCGGTGTTGGCGGCTACCAGTCATTTGCCTCATATTCTGGCTTTTGCTTTAGTGGATATGCTGGGTCATAAAGATGAGCAAAGTGAAATCTTTAAATATGCGGCAGGCGGTTTTAGAGATTTTACCAGGATTGCATCCAGCGATCCGACCATGTGGCGGGATATTTGTTCGGCCAATAAAAATGAAATAATCCCGTTGCTTGAACGCACTAGGGAACAACTGGATAAAATACAGCGCTTGCTTGAAAATGATGATAGCCAGCAACTTTTAACCCTTTTTGCGTATGCCAACACTGCAAGGCAGCGCTTTCTTAATCAGTTTGAAGGAAATATGTCAAAAACAATCACATTTGAAGTGCAACCAGGTGGCGTGTTACAGGGTGAAGCGCGGGTACCGGGTGATAAATCCATGTCACATCGATCTGTTATGCTAGGCTCCCTGGCTGATGGCATTACTCATGTTAAAGGCTTTCTTGAAGCCGAAGATGCCTTAGCAACATTGCAGGCATTTCGTGACATGGGTGTGGAAATTGAAGGGCCGGTTAATGGTTGTTTAACTATTCATGGCGTTGGCAAGCAGGGTTTAAAAGCACCTAAAAATGAGTTGTATTTGGGCAACTCAGGTACTTCCATGCGCTTGTTGAGTGGGTTATTGGCGGGACAGTCATTTAATTCTGTACTGACTGGCGATAAGTCTTTATCCGGCAGGCCCATGAAACGGGTCACCGAGCCATTGGCGTTGATGGGAGCCGATATAAAAGCCACCGAAAAAGGCACTGCACCGCTCTATATTACCGGTAAAGCAGGCCAATTGAAGGGTATAGATTACGTGATGCCCATGGCAAGTGCACAAGTAAAATCCTGTTTGTTGTTGGCAGGCATGTATGCCGAAGGTGAAACCAGCGTTACTGAGCCTGCGCCGACACGCGATCATACTGAGCGCATGTTGTCAGGATTTTCATATTCTGTTAAGAGGCAGGGTAGTAAAGCCAGCATTACTGCTGAAGGTCATTTGACGGCAACGGATATTGATGTGCCCAGCGATATTTCCTCGGCTGCTTTCTTTTTAGTCGGTGCCTCTATTGCACCTGGTTCTGATTTATTGTTAAAGCATGTCGGTATTAATCCTACCCGCACGGGTGTTATCGACATTCTTAGGTTGATGGGTGCGAATATTGAAGTGCTTAATGAGCGCATCGTGGGTGGTGAGCCGGTTGCTGATTTGCATGTGGTTTACAGTCCTTTAAAAGGTATCGATATACCTGAGCATTTAGTGCCCTTGGCAATTGACGAATTTCCGGTATTATTTGTTGCAGCCGCCTGTGCGCAAGGTCAAACCCGTTTAAGCGGCGCTGAAGAACTTAGAGTCAAAGAATCAGACCGTATTCAGGTTATGGCTGACGGCTTGCAACTATTGGGTGTCGATGCACAGCCAACGGCGGATGGCATGATTATTCAAGGCAGTCCAATAGGTGGCGGCGTGGTGACATCACATGGTGATCATCGCATAGCCATGTCTTTTTCGATTGCAGGATTGCGAGCGAATGCGCCCATTACCATTCTGGATTGCGCTAACGTGAATACCTCTTTTCCCGAGTTTAAAGACTTGGTAAAACGTTTGGGACTGGCTTTAGTTTGTACGGAGTCTTGATGCACATCCCGGTTTTAACAATTGATGGGCCGAGTGGCGCTGGCAAGGGGACAGTCAGTCGATTAGTAGCAAAAAAACTGGGTTGGAATTATCTGGACAGTGGTTCTATTTATCGATCATTGGCTATTGCATTGCAAAAGACATCTGTAGATTTTAAAAATGTCAGTGAGATTGTTAAAGTAGCGCAAGCGATGGCGTTAGAGTTTGACTGTGGCGATGAATTAATCGTCAAGCTTGATGGCGAAGACGTTACCAGTCAATTAGGGCTTGAAAGTACGGGGAGTATTGCGTCACAAATTGCCGCATTGCCGGACGTTAGGCGGGTATTATTGCAGAAGCAGCGAGATTTCAGGCAGGCACCTGGACTGGTTGCAGATGGCCGTGATATGGGGACTGTCGTTTTTCTGGATGCTGATAATAAAGTTTTTTTAACGGCCAGCGCAGCAAAAAGGGCTGAAAGAAGATATAAACAGTTGATGGAAAAAGAAATAGATGCTAACCTTGCACAAATAACCAATGAGATAGACGTGCGTGATCGCCGCGATAAGGAGCGTGAAACCGCTCCATTAGCAATGGCGAGTGATGCACTTTATATTGATTCTTCAGACATGACAATAGATGCCGTGATTGAAGAAGTTTTGAATTTAATCCGTTAAGGGTTTTTGTCTGGCCTCACTTAATTGTAAGTGTGGTTTTTTTTAACTTTGATAAAGAAAAGGTTTGTTCGAGTTTCGACAAGCTTGGGAAATAATAAAATGAGCGAAAGCTTTGCTGCATTACTCGAAGAAAGTTTAACCAGAACCAAAATGAGTCCTGGTGCCATGTTGATGGGTACAGTAATTGATATCGAAAATGATATGGTTATTGTCAGTACACATTCTAAATCAGAAGGCGTCATTCCTAAATGGCAGTTTCTAAACAACGATGGCGAATTAGAAGTTGCAATTGGCGATGAAGTCGAAGTTGCACTTGATTTATTTGAAGACGGTTTAGGCGCTACACTTCTTTCCAGAGATAAAGCTAAGAAAAACAAAGCCTGGTCCGAACTCGAAACTGCTTTTGATAAAGAAGCAACCATTATCGGTCGTATTACCGGTAAAGTTCGCGGTGGATTTACAGTGTCGGTTGGAGCTTTGCGTGCCTTCTTGCCTGGTTCATTGGTTGACGTTCGCCCAATCAGAGATACGACTTTCCTGGAAAATCGTGATCTGGAATTTAAAGTTATCAAAATCGATCAAAAGCGTAATAACGTTGTTCTGTCGCGTCGCGCAGTTGTAGAAAAAGAATACAGTGCAGAAAGAGAAGAATTACTGAAAACACTGGAAGAAGGCGCAGTGGTTACCGGTGTTGTTAAAAATCTGACTGATTATGGCGCATTCATTGATTTGGGTGGCATTGACGGTCTGTTACATATTACTGATATGGCATGGCGTCGTGTACGTCATCCGTCTGAGTGTGTTGAAATCGGTCAGGAAATTAAAGTTAAAGTCCTGAAATACGACAAAGACAAAAATCGTGTATCGTTGGGCATGAAACAAATGGGTGAAGATCCATGGCAAAACATTGCTCGTCGTTACCCAGCCGGCACACGCGTATTTGGTAAAGTAAACAATTTAACTGATTACGGTTGTTTTGTTGAAATTGAAGAAGGCGTTGAAGGTTTGGTTCACGTTTCTGAAATGGACTGGACCAACAAAAACGTTAACCCATCCAAGCTTGTTCAGTTAGGTGATGACGTTGAAGTCATGGTTTTGGAAATTGATGAAGAACGCCGTCGTATTTCTTTAGGCATGAAGCAGTGCAAAACCAATCCTTGGGATGAGTTTGCAGCAACGCACAACAAAGGCGATAAAATATCAGGAAAAATAAAATCAATTACTGATTTTGGTATTTTCATTGGTCTTGACGGCGGTATTGATGGTCTGGTTCACATGTCTGATATTTCATGGGCAGATGACAACGAAGCATCAGTTCGCGAGTTCAAAAAAGGCGATGAGCTGGAAACTGTTATTTTAGCGGTTGACTCCGAACGTGAACGTATTTCGTTAGGTATCAAACAACTTGAACAAGACCCGTTCCAAAACTTCTTGGCGACCTATGAAAAAGGTAGCTTGGTAAAAGGAACTATCAAAGAAGTTGATGCTAAAGGTGCTGTTATTACTTTAGCGGATAATGTTGAAGGTTATTTACGTGCTTCTGAAATTCAACGTGACCGTGTTGAAGATGCACGCACATTGCTTAAAGAAGGTGATACTCTTGAAGCCAAGTTTATCGGCGTAGACAAGAAAAGCAAGTCAATTTCTCTGTCAATTAAAGCTAAAGATCAAGACGAAGAAACACATTCTATTAAAGATCATTCCCAACATTCTCAGCAATCAGTAGGTACGCCAACCATGGCTGACTTATTTAAGCAGTTGGAAAAATAAGGATTTTAGAAGAGGGTCTGTGATAACACAGATCCTCTGCGTTTTCTTTTTCACAGGATAGAATGTGACAAAATCAGAACTAATTGAAGCACTTGCTCGCAAACAACCGCATCTGGCACTGAAAGATGTAGAGTTGGCAGTAAAATGCATCATTGAAAAAATGAACCAGGCATTATCTTCTGGAAAAAGAATTGAGATTAGAGGTTTTGGCAGTTTTTCGTTACACAAGCGCCCACCACGCATGGGTCGCAATCCAAAAACGGGTGAATCTGTCGCATTAGCTGAAAAGCATGTGCCACACTTTAAACCGGGTAAAGAGTTACGTGATAGAGTCGATGCCGCTAGTCAAAATTACGAAATAATAGACTAATAATTAATCAACGCAACAACAAGTTGATAGATAACAGGTTTTTATCTGCTGTGATTCTTGTTTTTGCGTTGATTTTTTAGCATTAGGTTTTTTGTTCTTCAGCTTATTTTATGCTCCCGCACAACCACACTTAATATAAACGCTAAAACCTGTTATTTAATTTACAGGTAGCTTGGTTTATTTTTTGTTTCAAAATCATAATACCAAAAGTTAACCTGGCTTGGTTAAGAAAAAATCCTCCCATTAGATATGTCTGGGTAATCTAATTATCTCATTTCCATTCTTGCACCTGTGTTACTGTTTGCTCAGCTCTCAATAGAGCGCTATTTTTTGGGCAAGTCATTTTTTGTCAATTTTAATTAAGTCTTGTTTTGATTGAGCTTGATTATATGATATATTCGTTCTTAAATGAGAATGATTATTGATTCCTGGGTTTTTAGATCTTTAACAGCAATTTATTATCTAGGCTAAATTTATGGCGATGAGCTTAAAAAATCTTCATGTAGGTGACTTGGGAAAGATAGTCGGTTTTGAACAAGCGGGTAAGCCCTATAGAAAAAGGTTACTAGCCATGGGCTTGACTCCGGGAACTGAATTCAGTATTACCCGATTTGCACCCATGGGTGATCCTGTTGAAATTAAATTGCGTGGATTTTCGTTAACTTTACGTAAAGACGAAGCGGGAATATTGTTGATAGAGAAGCTGTGATGAAAACTGATTTTACGGTTGGTGTTGTTGGTAATCCTAATTGTGGTAAAACAACCCTTTTTAATGTACTCACTGGTTCTAGGCAGCATGTGGGTAACTGGCCGGGCGTAACCGTTGAAAAAAAAACCGGTGAATATTCTCATGCCAATAAACTGATTGAATTAGTTGATTTGCCAGGAACCTATTCGTTAGAAGCGGCAGACGATCAGGTTTCCTTAGACGAGAAAGTGGCAAGGGATTACGTTGCGTCCAGAGAAGCCGACTTAATTATTAATATTATCGATGCTTCTAATATAGAGCGAAACCTGTATTTAACGTCGCAACTTATCGAAATGCGTGTACCCATGATATTGGTACTTAATATGATGGATGCGGTTAAGCAGCGGGGCATTAAAATTGACTGTGATTTTTTGGCAGAACAGTTGGGCTGTCCGGTTATTCCCATTGCAGCATCCACCAAAGAAGGTATCGCTACCTTAAAAGCTCAAATTAACAAAGCCGCTATTACCAAGCCTGTTCCATCGGTAAGCATCATTTATGCACCCGCTTTAGAACAAGCTATCGAAGCTATTTCCCCTGAATTGATTGACAGCGCCATTCAACACCAGTGTGATTTGCGTTGGCTGGCCGTTAGATTATTAGAAGACGACACTCTCGCCAAACAGTTTGCCGGAACAGCGATGATGTTAACAGTTGCCAAATTACAGCGTGGTGTAGAGCTTGAAACAGACGATGAAATAGATATTCTTGCAGCGGACGCCCGTTATGGGTTTGTTAATAACCTGATTCAGGGTGCCGTTTGCAGGCTTAATGAGGTGAGTCGACATACCACAGAAAAAATCGATCATATCGTTTTGAACCGATATTTAGGAATCCCCGTGTTTTTGTTGGTTATGTACGCGATGTTTATGTTTACCATTAATATTGGCAGTGCTTTTGTGGATTTTTTTGACCAATCGGTAGGTGCGTTATTGGTTGATGGTTTAAGCTTGGTGCTGATGGATTTGGATTTTCCGCAATGGCTGATTGTCCTGATGACCAAGGGTGTCGGAGGCGGCATTCAGGTCGTCGCTACTTTTATACCGATTATTGGCTTTTTATTTATGTTTTTATCGGCTCTGGAGGATTCAGGTTACATGGCCAGAGCTGCTTTTGTTATGGATCGATTTATGCGCATGATTGGCTTGCCGGGCAAGTCGTTTGTACCGATGATAGTCGGATTTGGTTGTAATGTGCCCGCCATCATGGCAACCCGGACGCTTGAAAATCAACGTGACAGAATTCTGACCAACCTAATGAATCCGTTTATGTCTTGTGGTGCCAGATTACCTGTTTATGCTTTATTTGCAGCGGCATTTTTTCCGGTGGGAGGTCAGAATCTGGTTTTTGGCTTGTATTTATTGGGTATTGCCGTAGCTGTATTAACGGGCTTAATTATGCGCCACACGTTATTTAAAGGTGAGTCTGCGCCCTTTATTATGGAACTGCCAGCTTACCATTTGCCGACCTTGCGCGGAGTTTTTATCAGAACCTGGGATCGGCTCAAATCATTTTTACTCAACGCCGGGAAGGTGATTATACCCATGGTATTGGTCTTAAACTTTCTTAATGCGCTGGGTACGGATGGCAGTTTTGGTCAGGAAAACAGTAACAAATCAGTGCTTAGTGAAATCGGGCGAGGTTTAACGCCGGTTTTTAAACCCATGGGCATTGAAAAGGACAACTGGCCTGCAACCGTCGGTATTTTTACCGGGGTATTAGCTAAAGAGGCCGTTGTGGGTACGCTCGATGCTTTATATAGCCAACTTGGAGCCACTTCTGAAGCGCAGCCAGATAAAGCACCTTTTAATCTTAAAGAGGCGTTAATGGCGGCTTGTGCAACCGTACCGGAAAACTTAAGCGCAATTGCCGATAATATTTTAGATCCTTTGGGATTAAATATAGGTAAAGTTAATGATATAACTTCTGCTGCCAATGAGCAGGACGTTAAAACCGATACTTTTTCAGCGATGCAGCATAGTTTTGATGGCAAGGCAGGCGCTTTTGCTTATCTGTTGTTTATATTACTTTATGCACCTTGTGTGGCAGCAACGGCAGCGATTTATAGAGAAACCAATGTCGGTTGGACTTTTTTTGTGGTGTTCTGGACCACCGGAATTGCCTATATGACAGCCACTATTTTTTATCAATCGATGACGTATAGCCAGCATCCTGACTATTCATTGGCTTGGATTAGCGCATTAATCAGTGTTTTTTTATTGGTGTTAGCGAG
>CAIQND010000502.1 GCA_903873045.1 uncultured Methylococcaceae bacterium
AATCAAGAAAACGATTGGATTCTTCTAATAGGTAAGTTCTTTCGCAGAAATAACCTTAGCACTGTTGAGCTGTAACTGCTTTGTAATTATTCAGTCCCCCTCTTTGGAAAAGAGGGGTTAGGGGCAATGCCATTAAGTTAAGTACCTCGTGGCAAGACAAACCGTTGGCTGAGCGGAGCCGAAGCCTGCAAAATCGCTTCGACTCCGCTCAGCGAACGGCTTAACTTAGTGCCATTGGGGGTTAGGGGATGTTTTTCAAATAAATCCCGCTCTTGCCCCCTCGCTTTTTCAAAGGGGGAGAGCAAAGCGAGGGAGCTTGAATACTTACGTGAACCTATTTCTCAGGTTTGGCTGATTTTCATACTACCAAATCAAGCGATTTCGTCCTTGCTTTTTTGCACGATAAAGCGCCTGATCCGCTTGCTTAAGTAACGATTGCCAAGCAGTGTGATGGGTGAGATTTAGCGCTGCCAACCCCAAACTAACCGTAACGTAATCGTTAACAGTAGAACCGGCGTGGGTAATTCTTAAGCCATGAATTCGGTGTAATATCTTCTTCGCCAGCTTAATAGCTTGTTCCAGTGGCATTTCCGGTAGCAAACAAACAAATTCCTCGCCGCCCCAGCGAGCGACCATATCACCAGCTCTACGCAGCGTCACATCGAGGCTGTTGGCGATAGCTTTTAAACAATCGTCGCCAGCGGCATGTCCATAAAGATCGTTGTAATGTCCAAAGTAATCCACGTCAACCATAATAAGGCACAGGGGCTTTTGATAACGTAAGGCTCTGTTCCATTCATTCTGTATGACAGTTTCAAAATGGCGGCGGTTGGCGATGCCGGTTAGTATATCGGTATTCGCTGTGAGTGACAGTCGGTCACATTGCTCTTTAAGTCTTAAATGCGCCGCCACACGCGCCCGAACAATGTTGGGTCGTATTGGTTTGGTGATGTAGTCCACAGCACCACTCGCAAAGCCCAAGGCTTCATTTTCTTCTTCATGCAGACCGGTAACAAAGATGACCGGGATGTGTTGAGTAGTGGCTTGTTGTTTAAGTTGTTGACAGATTTCGTAACCGTTTATACCAGGCAGTCCGATATCCAACAGAATCAAATCCGGTTGCTCTTGACTGGCAACCAATAAAGCTTGCAGACCATCAGTAGCGGTAAACAAGCGGTATTCAGTTAAAATAGCAGCCAAAGTTGCCAAATCAAGTGGTGAGTCATCTACTAATAACAGTTTGGGCTGCGGTTTCTGGGTTTTTATCATCAGTGGTGGGTAGTGGTGGGTCTACTCAGGCAAAATTGTCATTTATATCTTATCACGACACTGATTTTTGACACGGAAATTGTCGCCTCGACGGTCCAAATCGAGCTGATTTGAAAAGTCGGTGCGATAATTTCGCACGCCGGGATTTGCGAGGGGCCGTCTGGTAACTGGCTGTTCTACCTTGATATTGATTCCATTGATTCTCGACTCAATAGCCATTTTTTAAAAGATGCTTGGCTTTCACCTGATGGTTTGTAAGTATTCACCTCCCCCTTTGAAAAAGGGGGATCGAGGGGGATTTATCTAATAAAATTTCCCCTAACCCCTCTTTTTCAAAGAGAGGGACTGAATCGTTACGTTAGCATGGCTTCAGGAATTGCTTCGCCTGAACCCCATTAAAATTTTCGTGGCCAGGGCATTACGACCTACGATCAAGTGCCCTTGCGGCGGAGGTGCTATGCGGATTGTGAAAACGCGGATTCCCGCTCTGTCCGCATTCGGGCAGCTTGCTCCATCCGGCTAACCGAGTGTAGGCGCAATCAGTTATGTAACGGCATCTGTCAATTTGGACAAAATTTAAATCGGCATTGTGAAGCTGAGAGCACCGCTTACCCGAAAAAAAGCTACAATCCACCATTTAATCAATACCACTCGCTAAAGGCATTACCAAACTAACGCTTTTGTGTTGTTCTTACGAAATGCGGCTTTAGATTCCTCGCCGCAACCAACAAAATCCGAAAAGATATTTTCTTATAATTAAAGTCTGTCTTCCGACTATCACCGGGCTTGTCCAACAATCGGTTAGATTGTGGCTCGCTTCGCTCGCACAATCTAACCTTATTCGTTAGGTAATTATTCAAAATCAATCGAGTCTGACCCCATTGATTCAACCCCATTGATTCATTGATTTTCATTGATTTTCGCACAATCTAACCTTATTCGTTAGGCCAGTACATTGGGTTAAAAATATTTGTAGGGTACGCTGTGCGTACCATTAACACATTCATCACCAAACATAAAAAGGTACGTGATGCGTACCCTACCTGGCTTACCCCACACAAAATATTAAATAAAGCGTTAAAAAACCAAGAGATTTATATGTTTAACTTATTAGCAGCCAGTGCCGTTCCTGCAACGCGAGCTTTGATTTTGGCGAACGCTACATCCCTTCCGGTCGAAGTATCATCTTCAAAGGGTGAGTAACCACAATCATCAGTTGTGCCAAGCTGATTGACGGGGATGTACTCAGCTGCGTGCAAGACACGATCTCTCACCAATTCAGGCTCTTCCACATCTTGGTTCAAAACGTCAATCACGCCAATGTAAACCCGTTGATGCGGACGAATATGTTCCTTAATGATTCCCAATACATAGTCGGGATTTTTTTCACTGGCCAACTGCATATAAAAATTACCCGCATTGAGCTGAAAAAGACTGGGCAGAAGATCGGCATAATCTACATCAGCACTGTGGGTTGAATCGTGATCGCCACCAGGGCAGGTATGAACGCCAATACGTTTTTGCTGATCTGGCGTAAAATGCCCCAATACCCTGTTATTCAAATCAATAAATTGCTGAAGCAGCGCTTTGGTAGGATCAAGTTTTACGGACAAGCGACCTTCAGTAAAATCAACTTGCACATGATGGGCGCCTTGCTCAAAACAGCTGCGAATATCTGCAACAGCTTCTTTCACCAAGTCATCAATGAAGGTTGCTTGAGAATAGTCGGGAATACCTTCCTGCGGATACAACAGGCTTAGTGCAGAAGCAGAAATAACGGCTTGTTTGATAGGTGCGCTAGCGTAGCGTTTAGCGGATTGAACATATGTGCCTGCATGTATGCCATATTTAAATGGCCCCTTTTTTAACTTGGGCAACTGGCGTGTATGACCGTCTGCAAAAGTAATAACAACACCGTCTTGCACAATATTGTCTAAACCAAGTAATGGGTAGGTTGCAAAACTAGACTTTGTTTGTTCCCCATCAGATATTATTGGAGAGCCAGTAGCTTCAAAGCGTAAGATAGTGTCGCTTAACGCTTCATCATAACAAGCTTCCATCCGTTCGTGAGAAAGATTCCCTAATCGGAATTCCCTGAGCGCATCAAGTAATTGCGGAGGTCGAGGGATGCTACCAATAGATTCTGTAGGTATGGACACGTTATATTCCTGTATTAATAATCAATGGGGTCAATAATCAATGCAAATCAAGGTAATCAATGGGGTCAGACTCGATTGATTTTTGTTTTGATTGGATCTATTCACATAATTTTTATATTTAATTAACAGGGTTAGCTAGAGTACTTATCGCATTCCCCTTTTTCAAAGTGATCCAATTAATTAACTTCCAAAAATATCCCCGTGCTTAATCTACCATGCTAACTTTTTAAAAGATAATACTTTATTATATGCGCTTAAATCTAATGAATTCTGTGAAATGGAGTTTGAGTGCGTGTGAAAAATAATGAGGCGGTCGAGGTACAGGATTATCTGGACATTAATATCGCCAATCAGCAATTGACGGTTTATGTGGCTGGGAACAAAGTGCAGTGCTACTCTGTGTCCACCGCTAAAAATGGCATGGGCGAAGTAATGGGTAGTGAATGCACACCCGGCGGCTGGCATAGGATCAGGGCTAAAATTGGAGCCGATCAGCCCCTTAATGCGGTGTTTATCGGCAGGCGGGCGACGGGTGAAGTTTACAATCCTGAGCTGGGCAAGCAAAATCCCCAGCGTGACTGGATATTAACCCGCATACTCTGGTTAGGCGGTTTGGAGCCGGGAAAAAACCGTTATGGCAACGTCGATAGTAGTTGGCGTTATATTTATATCCATGGTTGTCCTGATGAATTAATGATTGGCAAGCCGGATTCTCATGGCTGTATCCGCATGAACAATGCCGATATGCTGGATTTATTTAATCGGGTGGAAGCCGGGGTTAAGGTTTATATTCATGAATAAAACACGCTTGGTTTTAGGGATTGAATATGATGGCAGCGGTTTTTCGGGCTGGCAATGGCAAACCCATCAACGCAGTGTGCAGCAGGTACTTGAACAGGCATTATCAAAAGTTGCCAATCATCCGGTTACGGTGCAATGCGCAGGAAGAACCGATACCGGTGTGCATGCGCTTGAGCAGGTGGTGCATTTTGATGTCACCATAGAACGGGATCTTCATGCCTGGATGTTGGGTGGCAACAGTAATCTGCCGGATGATGTCCGAATTACCTGGGTTAAAGCAGCGGTCGGTGATTTCCATGCACGATACAGCGCCATCGCCCGTTTTTATCGTTATATTATTCTCAATCGACCCATTAAATCCGCCTTATTGCGCAAGCAAGTCACCTGGTGTCATGCACCGCTGGATGTCGAAAAAATGCATCAAGCTGCACAACATTTGATTGGCAAACATGATTTTTCATCATTTCGGGCGCAAGGCTGTCAATCCAAAAGTCCTTTTCGGGCCATGTATTTTATTGATGTCTATCGGGAAGAAGATAAAGTAATTATCGACATTTCCGCCAATGCTTTTTTGCACCACATGGTTAGAAATATCGCCGGCGTATTAATGGCGATAGGCTCAGAAAAACAACCGGTAGAATGGACGCAAGAATTACTTGATGTTAAATGCCGCAAGCAG
>CAIQND010000503.1 GCA_903873045.1 uncultured Methylococcaceae bacterium
AAGAAACCATTGAACTGGTGACCAATCAAGCTAAGGTACAGAAAATTCAACTTCAGCTGTCTCTACAAAAAACCGTTATATTGGTGACGGGAGTATCGGGTTTGTTACAGCAGGTGTTTATGAATATTTTTCTTAATGCCATTAATGCCATGCCGCAAGGCGGCATGTTAAACATTACGGTGAACACCATTGAAGACCGCGTTATTGTACGCGTCACTGACACGGGCGTTGGTATTCCTCCCGGAGAATTGGAAAAAATATTTGATCCGTTTCATACCTCCTCACCGGTAGGGCAAGGCACCGGACTGGGTTTGTCTATTTGCTACAGCATTATTCGCCAACATCTGGGCTCTATTCAGGCTGAGAGCCGTTTAGGTCAAGGCGCGACTATTGTTGTTACGTTGCCACTACTGTAGTGCCATGAATGCCATGAACGTGCCTATTCTGGTAGTCGATGATGAACCCGATATGTGTTGGGCCATCTCCCATCTTATTCAATCACAAGGGTTTAATGTTGTTACGGCTTTAAACGGTGCGGATGCCTGCTTTAAATTGGCAAACGGCGATTTTTCTGTGGTATTTTTAGATGCCAAACTGCCCGATATGGACGGCTTGGAAGTTGCCAGGCGTGCCAGTACCCTAGTACAGCAAAGGCCGAGCGTTGTCTTGGTTTCCGGTTATCATTATCAGGATGATCCTGTGGTTCATGATGCCATTGCTGAAGGCATTATCTATACTTTTTTGGCAAAGCCGTTTACCAATGAAGCGTTACTAAAAACCTTATATTCGTTATTACCCACTGACAGGTAAATTTATCGCCGGTAGCCATGCTTATGTCATGTTAACTCGACTGATTGTTGGTTTTGCCTATTTTTTAAAAACATCGCCCTATTATAGAAATACCAAGCGATTTTTTTATAATTTACTGGATAATCCGGATAGCAGGATTAAATCAAACTTTGATATTGTTATGATTTGCCTGGTTCTGTTCAGTGTTATTTTATTGATTTACGAAGTAGATACTCAGTTAACAAAGCTTGAAAGGCTGTTTGAGCAGGTTATCATCTTTTTATTTATCATTGAATACCTGCTGCGTGGCTGGCTTTATAATGATAGCCATACCATTGTTCTGGAGCATTACGAAAAAGCCCGCTATTTAAATAGCCCTTTTCGAGTGGGCGAGGTAATCCGGTTAATTTTGGCCAAGAAAATCGAGTATATTTTTACCCCGTTGGCAGTCATTGATTTACTGGCTATTTTGCCGAGTTATCGACCCTTAAGCATGCTGAGAGTATTGCTTATATTTCGATTGTTTAAGTTATTAAGATATTTCACAAGCTTAAAATTATTTGTTGAAGTTTTAAACAGTAAGCGCTTTGAGCTTTATAACTTGTCAATTTTTCTGGGGTTTCTGATATTTATCGGGAGCTCCGGCATTTATTTATTTGAACACCCAACCAATACCCAGCAAGTGGGTAATTTGTTCGATGCCGCTTATTGGTCGATAGTGACCGTTTCATCGGTCGGATATGGCGATATAGCGCCACAAACAACCGGTGGTCGACTGGTTGCTATGGCATTGATTTTGACTGGGCTGGGAGTTTTATCTTTTTTTATCTCCATTATTGTTTCTGCATTTGGTGACAAAATGCAGGATTTGCGAGAAAACAGAACCTACGCAGAACTAAAGCACTACCCAGGTTTTGTTATCATTTGTGGATTCGGTCGGGTAGGTCGGCATATCGCCCTGCAGCTTGAAAAGCACCAGCAACATTTTGTGGTTATTGATAGTAAAGAAGTCAACGCCTCAAAAGCAAGGCGACTGGGCTATCTGGTTATTCATGCAGATGCCAGTAAAAATGAAGTGCTAATCAATGCCGGTATTAAAAATAGAGCGACGGCTGTTTTATGTACGACCGGTGATGATGTGGTCAATGTTTATATTACCCTGACCAGTCGACATTTAAATCCGGCGATCCGGATTATTTCCCGTGCCAATAAGCAGGATAATGTGAAAAAACTTTATCAGGCCGGGGCTGATAATGTGATCCAGCCTTTTGAAATAGCCGCCATGGTGGTTGCCGAATATATTGGTCAGCCGGTTGCTTTTGAAGCTATTCTGGGTATTATCCGTGAAGAAAAAGAGTTCATCATGGAAACCTTGTGTGTGCATTCAGGATCTGTGATTGACGGGATGAAAATTGCCGAGGTTGACTTTGAGCGCAGAAAATTAATGCTGGTAGGCGTAATCAGTGCAAATCCGGTGCATCGAAAACATAAAAACAGCTATAAGTTAAAAAATGAGCATTTTTATTTTAACCCCGAAACTTACTTTGTATTGCAGGCGGGTGACTTACTGGTGGTGTTGGGCAGGGAGATCGGGATTGATTATTTTCGGGATCAGATTGATAAAAGCCGGGTAAAAAAAGGGCGCAAACGATGAAACGAATTGCCGTATTTGGCTACAGTATCATGTCGTTAGAAGTGATGAGCCGGTTAAATGAAGATCAATACAGTCTCGTTTTTATAGCTAAAGACGAGTCTGAGGCGGATGTGGTTGCTGAGAAAGGTTTTGAAACCAAAATTATTGATTTTCGTAATGATGAGGCGCTTAAATCAATTGGTATTGGCACTGATGTTGATATTATTTTTTGCTTTTATCCGAAAGATTCTGACAATGTATTTTTAACCATTTCAGCGCGGGCCATTGATAAAACACTGAGTATTGTTGCCATTGTTGACGATCCCGAGTCTGCAGAAAAACTATTGGCGGCAGGTGCCAACAAGATCATCGATCCTTATGAGATTTGTGGCAGAAAAACCCATGACATGCTGGCCAAGCCGGATATTACCAATATCCTGGATGCCGCCGTGTTTGGTCGGCATGATTTACATATCGCACAAATAGAAATTCCTGAAGGGTCTTATCTTGAAAACACCAAAACCAGCGAATTAAGGTTGGACGGAGAACATAATTTGATTCTTATCGGTGTAGTAGATAAAGAGTCCGGTGAAGCATTGCATTTTGTCATAGGCGAACAAGAATATACCCTTAACGCCGGCGATGTTCTGGTTGTGCTGGGGCCATCGAGAGAAATAAGGGCTTTTAAAGAAGAAGTTGAAACAGTTTAGGAATGCGCGTGAAATAACTTAGACATCTTGCTCCCTCTCCCGCCGGGAGAGGGCTGGGGTGAGGGGATATAAAGGGTCAAGTTGTTTCATGTGCGTTCCTTAGAATTGAAAACCTTCAAATTGGAGCTGTAGTTTTGCCTGTTAGTGGTAAAATGCACGCCATCTTTTAGGCTACCTACTTAAGACGGGGCAGTTTAAGGTTAAACCGTTCGCTGAGCGGAGTCGAAGCGGACAACTCGCTTCGGATCCGCTCAGCGAACGGTCTCTTTTGATGCCTTATCATTAAGTTAACCGTATTGACGGTTAAGCCTTTTTGCTTGTCCCGTCTAAAGTGGGTAACCATCTTTTAGGTGTATAAATCCCGTCTTGGGTTATAGATAGTTTAAAAAAGAAGCCAACTATGTTTAGAGCACTAAAGTTTAATTCGAGAATCTGGTTTATGTTAGGCTTCGCAGGTTGTATGGGCTTGCTCGGAATGGGCGCTTATTTTCAACTGGTTGGTGGTCTGGAACCTTGCCCCTTATGTATCTCCCAGCGTCTTGCCATTTTATTGACGGGTCTGGTGTTCTTGATTTCCGGGTTACATAACCCTGGGCAAACGGGCGTAACCCGTTATGCCGTGCTGGGAACCGTCACCGCTTTATTAGGCGCATCCATCTCAATCCGACATGTCTGGATACAACATTTGCCCCCCGATAAAGTGCCGGAATGTGGCCCTGGGCTGGAATATATGTTTCAAAATTATCCCTTGTTCGATACCCTTAAGTTAATGCTAAGTGGTACGGGCGATTGCGCCAAAGTAGACTGGACGCTATTGGGATTTAGTATGCCTGCCTGGACACTGGTCGCTTTTTTAATGCTGGCTACATTGAGTGTGTTACAAATCTGGAATTGTGAGAAAAAATAAAGGATCAAAGTTCAAGGTCTGGTCTTTTGGCTACCTACTTAAGGCGGGACATTTTTTTGTAGGGGCAGGCTTTACGCCTGCCCTTTAATGCCACGATTTTAGCAGGGCAAACGCAAGGGGTTGCCCTTACAAGACACGGATATCGTTACATAAAAAGGTTATCCACGTAAGCAGGGACAAGCCGCAAGGCAACTTTAAACTGTCCCGCCTTACGTGGGTAGCCCAAGATTCAATGTCTGGTCTTTTTAACCAGTCTTTTTTAGCGTGTTTTTAATTGAGATATTTTAATGAAAAAAGTGTTATGGGCATTGCTGCTGGCAATAAGCTTTTCATCGGTACAGGCGGCAGAGGATTTTACCTCTTTAGAACGGGCAATCTCAGGAACACAAAGATCTGTAGAACATAAAGCACGGGATAAATATCGTCATCCCTTACAAACGCTGGAATTTTTTGACGTTAAAGAAAATATGACGGTGGTTGAAATATGGCCGGGTGAAGGCTGGTATACCGAAATTCTGGCACCTTATCTAAAAGATAAAGGCAAACTGTATGCCGCAGATTTTTCAGCGGATACCAAAGAGCCTTATTTTAAAAAGAGTTTGGATGCTTTTGTTAATAAAATAGATAAACAACCCAAAGTCTACGATAAGGTTGAGCTGACGGTATTACAGCCGCCAGATGTTTTTAAAATTGCGCCGGATGCATCCGTAGATAGGGTTTTGACGTTTCGTAATGTTCATAACTGGATGAAAAACGATCAGGCTTCAGCGGTATTTAAGGCCATGTACAACGCCTTAAAACCTGGAGGTATTTTGGGTGTTGTCGAGCATAGAAACAGCCTGCTAAAACCACAAGATAACAAAGCGGAATCGGGATATATTAGTGAAGATTATGTTATCGCGCTGGCCAGAAATGCCGGTTTTGAATTTTTGGGGAAATCAGAAATTAACGCCAACAGCAAGGATACCAAAGATTATCCCGCAGGCGTCTGGACGCTGCCGCCTTCTTTGGTACTAAAGGATAAAGACCGAAAAAAATATCTGACTATCGGTGAAAGTGACCGAATGACCATTAAATTTATCAAGCCTCAATAAGCGGTTTGAGGCAATTTGCAAAAAACAACCGCTACAGATTCCTGAATTAAATCTGCTTTATAGCGTGGCTTAGGAATGCGAATAAAATAACTTAGGCATTTTGCTCCCTGTCCCTCTGGGAGAAGGTTGGGGTGAGGGTGATTCGAAAATCGCTTTACTTCCGCGTGGCTCTATATGATTTTTAAATCTGTGGCGGATATTTTTTGCGAGACACCTGCGGATTCAAATGATTTAACGTTTCAATCAACATTCCTTACTTTTCTTTATACACACATTAAGCCGTGTTAAAAACAACACAACAATAAAACGGTCAGGGGTGGTTTTTCTGTCAAGAACTATTTGTTAACTCATTGAAAATAGAATAAAAATAATTGTTGGCTTAAAATTGTTCATTGTAACAAAACTGTAATAAAAACCGTTGGTAAGGCCGCTTAAAAGCAAGTTATTCACAGAGTTATCCACAGTTTCTGTGGGTAACTCAAATAGTGTAGGCGGCATAGTTACTTAGCAATGAATCATCACAAATAATTTAACTTCTATGGCTAAGTTGCACATCTGGCGATGAACTGATTTTATTACACTAGGATAAAGATTTTCAGACATTTCAAAAGTACTCATGTCTTGGTTATAAAGGCTAATTGCTGTAAAGTTGTATTAATTAGCTTGTATGAAGTGCTGGTCACTGGAGGTACGAAATTTCGTATTACACAAGTTTTATACGAACTACTTGCTATAATATTTTTTACGTTATTTAGCTACTGCATTGATTATGATTGATAAAAGAAAAGCTGCATTTGATAATATTAGCAGAATACTCGCTATTACTAGATATGATATTGAGCAGCATCAAGCAATAAATGACTTGGCACTTAATATTCACGGTGAAAACTATTTCAGAGATGTTTTTAATTTCGTATATCCGTCCTGCAAATTGGAAAACGCTAATTTTGAAAGCGCTAATTCACCCTGTGTAGATTTGATAGATAAGAATAATAAGTTGGCTTATCAAATTACTACAACACGGACAAAAGAAAAAATAGAAAAAACGCTTACAGCGTTGAAAACCCAAAAATACCAAGGTTATAAAATAAAAATATTTTTTCTTACAAGTAAGGCTAAACCCAGCAATGAAACTGTAGAAAAAATCAATGCTATGTTTAATGTGAGTATTGTTGATTGCTTACTCGATTATACCGATTTAATAAAAGATATTAACGATCTTGAGACAAATAGGCTGATTGAATTACATGATAAGTATTTCAAAGGTAAAGAAAATAAATATACGGATCAAATAATTCTGGATTTAATTTTCAGGCATCTCATAAATAAAAAATCAGAGTTCAAAAAGTTTTATGATGATGATTTCGGAAATATTGATACAAATGAAAAGTTAACTCTAAATAATATTAACGCCAGAACTGTTGCTCAGATTAATAAAGGCTTAGATTATAGAGAGATACTTGAAAATATATCTCAAGAAGATAATTTATTAACCGATTTAAGATATTTAGTAATCGAAAGTTTTTACAAGGGGATATTGATTAGTGTATTAGAATCTAAAATTTCTCGGTCTAAATTGAAGAATAGAAATCTTATAGCTTTACATGATTTAGCCCAGCAACATAATATTTGCTTTAATAGCATTATACATAAATTACATGTTGCTATTGAACAGAAGATTGATATTAGAGATTTTAATTCTATGAATATAGCCTGGATTATAATCGCTTATTTTTTTGAACTATGTGATGTTGGAGTGCGTAAGCAATGATAATGCCTACAAAAATAATACAGCCTGTTGATTCGTTGTTAGCCATATCTTCATCTGTATTAAAAATAATTTATGTAAATAAAAGCTTGTCTGTTGATGATTTATTTGATGAAGTCAATAAGTCCTATTACAAAAAAATATCAATTGATAAGTTATTACTTTGCTTGAATTTTCTCTACATCATAGATAAAGTTGAAAACGATAATGAGATTATTAAAACTAAGTTCTGATAATCCAAAGTTTAGAACCTTAATATTTAATCCTGGATTAAATATAGTAGCCGGATTACAGAAAAGTAACAAAGGCACAGAATCTTTTAATGGGATTGGTAAAAGCTTATCCCTTAAATTAATTCATTACATGCTGGGTGCTAATTTTGATTCTAAAAAACAAGATGATAAAAAATTAAAAAAATATCTATCTAGTTATGGTTCTTTTTATCTTGAATTTTTACATCACGAAAAAAAATACCTCATAAAAAAGGACTTCTCACAAACTGATTACTATATCAATGACGAAAAAGTAAATCAGACATCTTATCCTAAAGAATTAAATAAAGTATTTTTAATTAACGAGCCAGATATTAACTTTAAAAGGGTATTTAATTGTTTCGCAAGGCGATACGGTGGAACATATTATACCGATACATTGACTCAGCAAGGGATGCCTACAAGTGATTATTATCAACGTTTTACCAATTTATTTTTGTTGGGAATTGATACGCCGTTAGTAAAAGAACGATTTAAAATAAAAGAACAAATTAGCAAATTAGATAACGCATCAAAAGTCATAAAAGAGTATGAAAAAGAACTCGATAAAACAAATTTAAAAGATTTAGCTGATGAAATAGAAAATTTAAAAAATAAACGTGATAATTTTGTTATTGCTCAAAGTTATGATCAGATCAAAAAGCAGGCTGATAATTTAACAGCAGAGATAAATGAACTTAGAAATAGTAAGTTTTTTCATGAAAAAAAATTAGACAAAAAAGAAATCAATCTAAAAAATTCAGAAATCATTAACATTGATGCTCATCAAATAGAAGAAATTTATAACGAAGCAATGTTCTTTTTCGATTCGAAAATCACGAAAAGGTTAAGTGACGCTCAACATTTTCATAACACATTGGTCAGTAATAGAAAAGTAAGACTTATGGCTGAAATAAGAGAACTTAAGATTAAAATAATTGAGCTATCAACTATTCTCGAAAAAGTGTCAGCCCAAAGAGATGCCATTTTAAAAGATTTGGATAACACAGGTGCACTGGAAGAATTTAACTCTATTACCGAGAGAATTAAATCATTAGAAATAGAAAGGGATAATCTAAAGAAATATGAACATTTGTTGTTTGATTTCAAAAAAGAGAAAAGTAACTTAGAAACTAAAAATGCGCTTATTAAAGAAAAAAGTATTTTGTATTTAGAAGAAAAGCATGAATTTTTTGAATCTATTGAAAATACCTTTAGAGAGCTAGTTAAACGATTTTATGATAATCATGGTGGATCATTAAAAATACAAGAAACAAAAGATGCTCAATACTTATTTGATATAAATCCACATATACCTAAAGAGGGTTCTCAAGCTGTCGGTGAGGTAAAAATATTTTGTTACGATGTTTTGCTATATAAATTGAATAAGAATTTGCTTGGATTTATGGCGCATGATGGATGTATTTTTTCAGAAATGGATCCTAGACAAAAATCAACAATATTTAAAATTATTTTGGAATTAGTAAGAGAAAATAATTTTCAGTATTTTCTAAATATTGGACAAAATACGTTAAATGAGGTTTTAGACGAGAATAATAAAATAAATATTCTAACTAATGAAGATAAAAAATATATAAAAGAAGCTTTAATTTTAGAGCTTTATGATAAGAACCCTCAATATTGGTTGTTTGGGGAAGATTTTAGTTTATAGATAGCTTAATTGATTATGGGATCTGTTTTGATTTGTCGAGTTACCCAAATATGTATTTCACTTATGGCAATTAATCAAGATATTTGAATAGTATAAAGCATACAAACAATTAGATTTATCAATGCGAAACGCTACCCATAATGCCTAAGTTGCCCACTGACGGTGCACTGATTTTTAGAGTCGCAATCCCCGTTCCCGTGTATCGTTTATTTGATTATCTCGCTCCTGATGCTATTGATTTGCATAACGTCAAGCCAGGGGTACGCCTTGAAGTGCCTTTTGGAAAGGGTAAAAAAATTGCGTTTTTGGTTGAAATTGTTCAGCACAGCGAACTGGATGTCGGCAAATTAAAACAGGTGATACGGATTCTGGATCACCCGTCATTATTATCGGCCAAAGATGTGTGGCTGTTGAAATGGGCCAGTCAATATTATCATCATCCGTTGGGTGAAGTGATGAGCACTGCTTTTCCTGCGGCCTTGCGGCTGGGCAAGTCAGTGGTTGTTAAAACAGAAAAGCGCTATGCCTTGACGGAGCTGGGTAAAGTGACGGCCAGTGCCGGGTTGCAACGCTCACCCAAACAAAAAAGTGTGCTGGAAAAATTCCAATCCTGCCCGGCGAGTCTTTCAGAAGCGGAGCTTTCGACATGGAATGACAATTGGCGAGCTGCGGTAAAAGCATTAATCGCAAAACAATGGGTGCAACTTGAATTGCACGCGGCCAAGCTGAATAATCCGGAAGCCTTAATCAGAAATAAT
>CAIQND010000504.1 GCA_903873045.1 uncultured Methylococcaceae bacterium
CTTGAGGGTGTCGCTGGCAGCTTTTTCCGCGCCTTGGCATTAACGATGGTTATCGCGTTATTAACGTCACTGATATTGGCGGTCACACTGATCCCGTCTTTAGCCGCGTGGTGGATGCCAACCGGCAACTCGTTACCGGCGCAACCCCCACTTTCCGATAATAAGCCAAAGCCGTTAAGCTGGCTTGAACGCCTGCTTAAAGTCTACGAAAAACTGTTACGCTCGGCACTTCAGCAAGCCCGTAAAGTATTATTGGGCTGTGCCTTGATTTTGGCACTCGCCGTTTGGCTATACGGCCATTTGGAAAGTGAATTTTTGCCCTTTATGGATGAAGGCGGCTTTGTACTGGATTATCACTCACCGTGGGGCACCAGTTTAAGCGAAACCAACCGGCAACTTCAGCAGGCCGAAACTATCCTGAAAGCAATTCCCGAACTGGAAAGCTATTCACGGCGTACCGGTGCGCGGTTGGCTTTGGGCATTTCCCAAGCGCATAAAGGTGATTTTTTGGTTAAGTTAAAATCCAGTCGCCAGCGAAAAACCGACGAAGTGGTTAGCGACCTTCGCCAACAACTTAATGTAGCCGTTCCTGGACTAAAATGGGAGTTTGCCGGTATTCTAGGCGACTTAATCGGCGACTTGACCTGGTCACCCCGACCGATTGAGATCAAATTATTCTCCACCGATGTTGAATGGCTCAAACAAAAAGCACCGCAAATCGAAGCCGAATTGGGTCAAATTAAAGGCATCGTCGATACTTTCGATGGTTTGGAAACCACCGGCCCATCCCTAAGTTTGCGTGTGCGTTACAGCGATGCACAACGCTTTGGTCTTACGGTTAATGAAATAGCGTTGGCGGTCAGCACTGCCATGCTCGGGCAAAAAGCATCGTATATTCTGGAAGGTGACCGGATCATTAATATCCGCGTAAGAATGAGTAACGACACCACCAACCAAATTGCCAATCTGCGCGAATTACCGCTGCGATCGTTAGACGGTAGAACCGTCAAGCTCTCGCAAGTAGCGGACATCATCACCGAACCGGGACAACTGGAACTGCATCGGGAAGACTTAAGGCAATTGGTCGCTATTTCTGCACGCTTGGAAAACCGCGACCTTGGCAGTGCCATGACGGAAATAAAAGCCAAACTCGGCCAAGATCAAACCCTGCCGCCGGGTGTGTTGGAATTCGGCGGTCTGTTTCAGCAACAACAAGAATCGTTTCATAACTTGCTGGTGGTGCTGTTAGCCTCATTATTTCTGGTCTTTACGGTATTACTGATTGAATTTCGCTCATTTTACGAACCAGTCGCCATCGTCTTTGGCTCCTTGCTGGCTTTGTGCGGCACCGTGTTGGCCTGGTATTTAACCGGTACATCGGTCAATATCGTATCCTTGCTGGGCGCGATTATTGGTATCGGTGTGGTGGCAAAAAACGGCATTTTAATGCTTGATTCGGTACACCGCTTTGAGTTGCAAGGAAAAAATATGGAAGAAGCATTGATTAAATCAGGGCATCGACGTTTGCGCCCCGTACTGATGACATCACTGACGGCCGCATTGGGTCTTTTACCGTTGGCTTACGGCATCGGTGCCGGATCAGATATGCTTAAACCCTTGGCGATTGCCGTCATTGGAGCCTTAACACTTTCGGTGCTACTGTCCCTCGTCGCTACACCTACGGTTTATTTTGTTATGCGGACGTTCGGAAAAAAATCGCTGGAACCAGTCTGACAACAGCTTACTACACGCATTTAAAACGCAGGGTTGCAGGGAATCGTCCAAGCCCGGAACTCTACCAGAAAAGTTGATAATGCAGGCATTTTTCCCGTCAAAAAACCCTGTTACTGAATTTACGTTATCATTCGTTTGATGAGAGTCACGCAGCGTGCGATACTTGCCTATTATTTTGATTTATTAAAGGGCTTTAAAAGATTCGCAAAACACTGCACCCTTAATTGTGCCCTTCCGGGTAGATTAAGAAGACAATACCTGCAAATAGAATTCATTGATCTGGCTGATTATGAGGCAGATTGATTGTTTATAATGACCTGTAAAATAGAGTTCTCATGCCAATGCGTAATTTACAGGATATATCGTTTCCAATTAGGACGAGACCATGCGCTTTTTAGCCAAACTCTGGAATTACATAAAAACACTAAGTCTTGTCGCGGCCTTAATCGCAGCGATAATAACTGGTGGTTGGGTGGCCTATAGTTATGACAGCTCAAAAAAACCGCCCGTTGTTGCCAAGCAGTTAATCGTTGAAGGCGATAATGCTTTAAATATTGGCCGTTACACCGATGCCAAACGGATTTTTGAAGAAGAACTCAAAGCCAATCCGCAAAACAAACAAGCCGCGTGGTATCTACAAATAGCTGATATTCCTCAAACATCATCCCAAACAGAATTTAAAGATGCCATTGACATACTTTATCAACAGAACCCAAACGACTCTCATGTTAACTTATTCTTGGGTGAGTATTACGCCGCTAATGACCAATCCGACAAGGCCGTACCGTATTTTGAGCAGGCCATAACACAAAATCCGAAACTGGCTGAAGCTCATTATGATTTGGCCAGACTTTATGACCAATTAGGCAATTATGAAGATGCCAAGGTTGAGTCTTTAAACGCGATAGATAGCTCACCAACACCTAAATATAGAAACAACTTGGGTAATATCTACTTTAAACATCTGCATTATGAGGAGGCGATTAAAGAATATGGAAAAAATAAGGAATACCCGCTTTCCGCACTTGAAAGCGCCAATATTTACTGGCATCTTGAGTATCTAAGCCAAGCAATTAGCTATCAAAATCAAGCGATTGAATGGCTAAATGACAAAACAATAATGACCAAACCGGAAAATGAAGATGCCTGGAATTTTGAAGTCGCATCAGCAAAGCGCCTTAAGCTGATTACCCTGGAAGAGAAAAAAAGCTATGCGTATTACTGCTTATCCGTCAGTCTTTATTTACAGGGTGATA
>CAIQND010000505.1 GCA_903873045.1 uncultured Methylococcaceae bacterium
GTATTTCCGCTTGCCCATAGCGACTATAAAAACTGATCGCAATTAAAGGCAGCATTAATAAAGCCGCAACGGCATGGTGAGCCAAGGTTGCCCATAGCGGCATACCCAGCTTAACGCCGACAATAGCCAAACCAATCTGCACAAACAGCAATACACCCACCCATAAACCGGCTGTTTTTAGCGGCTTTAGCGACGATGTTGCCGTGGCCCTGAACATCAGTAAACTCAGTACAAAAAAGCTTACCAACGCACCGACCCGATGCAACCAACTGGCCGCTACCTGCGCGTCAAAGGAAATAACACCGGTGTAACCCGTCAATAACCCGTTAATTAAATTTAAGGCATTTTGATAATTCGCTTGCGGCCACCACTGCCCGTTGCATTGCGGAAAACCACTACAGGCTAAGGCGGCATGATTAGCACTAACCCAGGCACCCAGAATAATCTCCAGCAATAAAACCAGCAAGGCAAATTGGGCAAACAAGCCAAGACCGGCACGCGGGTCACTCAACCGACCGGTAATTGCCGGATTAAGGCGCAGAGACAGCCCAAACATTAACCCGAAGGTTAGCATAGCCAACACTACCTGAGTGGTTATAACGATAGGCATAGCCGCTATTGCGGTTGCTCCCACAACCAGTTGTAAACCAACCAGAACCAGCAACGCCAGGGATGTCGTTATAACGGCTGTTTTGCGTGGCTGTTGACTCCATGCCAACAGGTTCAATAGCAAAACCAACACACCCAATGCCGCCGTCAGATAAAAAGGAGGACTATAGCTTAATGGCTTAATAAAATCGGGTAGAAATAGCGCCATATCAGCACCCGATAACCGCAGGTATGACCTCAAGAACACCATGATTAGCGTTAAAAAAACGCCAAATAGAGTTAACTTTCTAAACATTATTATTTACCACTAACCAATTTGAGAAATTTTAAGTAGATGCATAAGATCATCTTTTACTTTGTAGGTATTAAAACCGGCGTCATATTGCATCATTAAATTGCCCAGCGGATCGATTAAAAACAACATGCCATCAGGAATAGTCCCTTTGCGGATATCCGCTATCTTTTTAGCCAACCCTGCACTGGGTTTAACCCTGATCAAATCTGAATTAAGCGCGAACTCTTTGTTTTCATTACTGATCAGTTTCTCTATCAGCGCAGCGTTTATTTTATTTTCTTCACGCAACAAACTCAAAAAAAGTGCATTATCTTCCTGATTATCGGTGCGCCGAAGTCGCCATAACAACGTATCCTTCAACCACCATTCACTGACCACTGCTGCTGGTGGCTCTTTAAAAAGCATAACCACCCGACGTGTGCGCGGCAGTTCCTTGTTTAACATGAGCCGTAATTGCTTGGTTTTAAGCAACGCATCCAGGCAGATTTCATTACAATCCGCGTCAGGAATCACATTAACTATCAACCAATGTCCGGGAAGTTCACTCATATTTTCAGTTGAAAATGAATCAAAGCCGATAAAATCAGTCCGTTCCGTTGAAACTGGTGGAATGATCAGTTGGCCGCTATTGGTGGTTCCTTTTAGCAGCGCCGGATTTTCTTTTAGACCCCAGGCGATTAAAAATGGAATAATAGTCATTCCAAAAATAAGTATTATCAATAGTCTGTTTTTCTTCTCTTGCTTAGTCATCATTTCTTTTAAAACTGTACCCAATAAATAGTATTGTGAGCGTCAATGCCAGTGCAAACCATTGAATCGCGTAGGCTGTATGTTGTTCTGGCAACATAATTGTTGTTGTTTTCCATTCCCGTTCAAAGCCTTCGGGCAGGTCTTTATCCAGCTCAAGCTGAAAAGGGAATAATGCATAAGTCAGTTTTTTTGCCAAAACCCGGCTATCTATGACCTGTACAACAGAAGGCCAACCATCTGTTGGTATCTCAGCGCCTGCCAACTTTATACCGACGCCAGGAAAGCTGTTTATCCGTCCCCTTACCACGGCTTGATCATCCTTGATCTGTAGGTCAGGCAAAATTGTTCTATCCTTGTTTAAGGGAACCCAGCCCCTGTTAACTAAAACGGCCTGGGTTTCCCCTTGCAGAATAAACGGCGTCATAACAAAATACCCTGCCTTCCCTGCACTGATTTGATTGTCTAATAAAAATTGATGCGCATAATCATAATGACCGGTTGCCTGGACTTTTTTATACCTAAGACCGGTTACATCCTGTTTAACAGCCGTAGATAACTGTATAATTTCGGCAGAAGCCAAGCCTTGCGCTTGCTGCTCAAGAAATACTTTTTTCTCATCCGAGCGTCCTAATTGCCAAACTCCCAGCGTCAATAGCAGTGGTAATAAACAGCAATAAGCCAGCGTAGGGGCTTTTGTTAAGGTTATTGAATAACGCCCAATGTTAATAATCATGCTTTTTTCTTTAACCTATTGGCACAGAGACATTAATAAACGAGAATAGAGAAAATTTTATCATCCAACATAACACTACCATGATTATCAAAGCCGTCGTCATCATTGCCTTTATCCTGATAATTTTCAGTCTCGGCTCTGCCCTGTTTCACTTGATTAACCATAAAACCCAAGAGTCATCCGAAAAAACAGTTAAAGCACTGACTTTTCGCATCAGCCTTTCCATCCTGTTATTTATTTTTCTTTTTATTGCCGTTGCAACAGGCATTTTTAAACCTCATGGACTGGGTGTAAAAATACATGCAGAAAAACCGGTTCAGACTGACACCTTAAGTAAATAGGCAGCCTACTTAGGCGGAACAATTTAAAGTTAAATCGTTCGCTGAGCGGAGTCTAAGCGGACAACTCGCTTCGACTCCGCTCAGCGAACGGTCTCTTTTAATGCTTTATCATTAAGTTAACCGTATTGACAGTTAAGCCTTTTTACTTGTCCCGTCTAAAGTTGGTAGCCAGTAAATAGCCAACCATCACGACAAAAAAAAAGCGCGGCCTGTTGTTAGGCAGCGCTTTTTTTGGAAGAAAAGGTGTTGCTACATTAAATAAACAAACACAAACAAACCTAACCAAACTACGTCAACAAAATGCCAGTACCAGGCGGCTGCTTCAAAAGCAAAATGATTTTCCGGTGTGAAATGCCCTTGGGTAGTACGGAACAAAACCACACTTAAAATAATAGCGCCCACACAAACATGGAAACCGTGGAAGCCTGTTAACATAAAAAATGTAGAACCATAAACACCTGAGCCTAACGTCAAGCCCATTTCAGTATAAGCTTCATGATACTCGATAGCTTGAAAGGTGACGAACAAAAAGCCCAGCGCAACAGTCGCCATTAAGCCTTTAATCAACTGATCACGATTTTTTGCAAGTAAGCCATGATGTGCCCAAGTACAGGTAACACCACTGGTTAACAGGATCAAGGTATTCAAAAATGGCAAACCCCAAGCTCCCATGGGTTCAAATTTACCCCCTACGTTGCCGGGGCCGTTAGTTGGCCAAACGGCTTCAAAAGCAGGCCACAATATTTCTTTGGTTGCGGCTTTGGCACCTTCTCCACCCAACCAAGGCACTGATAAGTTACGCGTATACCAAAGCGTGCCAAAAAATACCGCAAAAAATACGATTTCCGAAAAAATAAACCACATCATGCCATGACGGTAGGAAATTCCGACCTCATGATTATACATACCCGATTCACTTTCTTTGGCCTGCAAAGTAAACCAACCCACCAACATGACAATGAAAATAAGCAGACCTATCACCATTAGCGTAGGGCCAATTGACGATTCATTTAGATAATTTGCAAATCCAGCCAGCATAATCATCAAACCAGCCGTACCAATGACGGGCCAAGTCGCTTTATGCGGTATGTAATAAGCGGTATTTGTAGACATAAAATTCCCCTTTTATTTTTTTACTGATTTTTCAGTATTGTCGAAAAATGTGTATGACAGTGTAATGGTTTTGTATTGCTCCGGTATTTCCGGATTAATGACAAAACGCATTGGCAACGTTTTAGTTTCCCGAGCCTTAAAAGTTTGTTCCGAAAAACAAAAACACTCGGTTTTTTCAAAATAAGTACTTATTACAGCCGGCGAAAAACTGGCAATGGCTCTAGCCAGCAGGTCTTTGTCAGTTTTATTGGTCGCATAAAAATTGACCGTATAATACTCACCCGGATGCACTTTTAATTGCTTTTTTTCTGCATGAAATTCCATAGGCGTTGATTCATTCAGTGTGGTCATGAATTCTACGGTGATTTCTCTGTTCAAATCGACTTTATAAGCAACTTCCGGGACTTTTTTAATATCATCAGGTCTATCTCTCTCTATCCATTTCCATTCACACAAAACATCATAAATGGGCACCAACGCGTAACCAAAGCCAAACATGGCCACGGCAACCAACAGCAACGTTCGCGCCAATTTAATGTTTTTCTTGCTGACATTATCGCTCATGAAGAAACAGCTTGTGCCACAGCAAACATATAAAGAATGAAGGCGATTGCCACCAAAACCACTGCCGTTAAAATATTTTTATTTTTTATAGTCATGTGTTAATCGATACATTGCAGGCATTGAGTCCGGCAATGTATCTTTTATACCTTAATGTGAGTCCAGAACGTGTTCGGTTGGCACACTCGTCGGTGGTGTTATCCAGGTATGATAAGGAACCGGCGATGGCAGAGTCCATTCAAGACCGTGCTTGCCGGCATCTTCCCACACTTCATCGCTTACTTTTTCGCCGGTACCGCCTCTAACCGTATCAATAACGATATACAGGAACAGCAACTGGCTGGCTCCAAATATAAAGCCACCAATACTTGAAATCATGTTCCAGTCTGCAAACTGAATGGCATAATCGGGAATACGACGTGGCATACCGGCCAGTCCCAAGAAATGCTGAGGGAAAAACAAGATATTTACAGAAATCACCGATAACCAAAAATGCAGCTGACCGATTTTTTCGTTGTACATGTGCCCCGTCCATTTAGGCAGCCAAAAATAACCGGCGGCCATCAAAATAAAGATGGAGGCAGGCACCAAGGTGTAATGGAAATGGGCAACGATAAAATAAGTATCGTGATACTGAAAGTCGGCAGGCGCAATGGACATCATCAAGCCGGTAAAACCACCCATGGTAAATAAAACCACAAAAGCTATTGAAAACAGCATCGGTGTTTCAAAGGTCATGGCACCTTTCCACATGGTGGCTGTCCAGTTAAACACTTTAACGCCAGTCGGTACTGCAATAATCATGGTGGCATACATAAAATACAATTCACCGGCGATAGGCATACCGACCGTGAACATGTGATGCGCCCAAACAATAAACGCCAAAAAAGCAATTGAACCGGTAGCCCAAACCATCGAGGCGTAACCAAACAACGGTTTACGCGCAAACACGGGAATAATGGTAGAAGCGACACCAAACGTTGGCAAAATCATGATATAAACTTCTGGATGCCCAAAGAACCAGAAGATATGCTGATACAGCACAGGATCACCACCACCGGCTGCATTAAAGAAGCTGGTATGGAAAAACTTGTCGGTTAACAGCATGGTCACTGCGCCTGCAAATACCGGCATAACAGCAATTAACAAAAAGGCAGTAATCAACCAAGTCCAAACAAACAAGGGCATATCCATCATTTTCATGGCAGGTGCACGCATGTTGAAAATAGTCGCGATGATGTTGATCGCACCCATGATGGATGAAATACCCAACAAATGCACAGAGAAAACGGCGAACGGTAAGGCTTTACCGACCGTAATCGGTTGCAAAACCAACGGTGGATATAAAGTCCAACCACCATTAGGCGCACCACCTTCCATAAACAAGGTACTTGCCAATAACAAGATACCCGCAACCAGCATCCAGAAACTCATATTGTTCATGCGCGGCAAAGCCATATCCGCAGCACCAATCATCAGAGGAATCTGCCAGTTAGCCAAGCCGACAAAGGCCGGCATAACAGCGCCAAACACCATGACCAATGCATGCATGGTGGTCATTGAGTTAAAAAACGCAGGGTCTACAAACTGCAAACCGGGTTCAAATAATTCAGCACGAATAACCATGGCCATGGCACCGCCCACAAAAAACATGGCCAGCGCAAACACCAAATACATCGTACCAATATCTTTATGATTGGTGGTAGTAATCCATCTTAACAGCCCCTTGGCAGGGCCGTGATCGTGATGATCATCAGCATGATGATCGTGTTCATCTACGACAGCAGACATACTTTATACCTCGAAAATAGTTAAAAAAGAGTGA
>CAIQND010000506.1 GCA_903873045.1 uncultured Methylococcaceae bacterium
TCTCCAACATGTGCTCCAAAAGCACTGCCTCTATGCTTGGCAAGACCTTCAAGATCAACAAAATTTTTGAGCTTATGGATTAAGCGGGTTTTTCCTGAGCCTGTCATGCCGGAAAGAATAATAAAAGGAATAGGATTTTCCGGCGTTTTAAGCGCCTCATGTCGTAAGCCTTTATAACCGGAATCAACACGAAAAACTTCAATGCCATTTTGGATTATCCACTCTTGGGCTAATTGTGAGCGCAGGCCGCCCCGCCAGCAAAAAATAAAAGCCCGTTGTTGCGGATGGCTTTTAATCGACTCACACCAACGCTGAATCAGTTGATCTTTGTAAGCGCCACTAACGAGTTGGTGTCCAAGTAACTTTGCCGCCTGAGAGCCTTCAGTTTTATAGGTAAGCCCGACATCATGGCGATGTAAATCTGAAAGTATGGGAATATTGACGGTCTTCCCAAAGTGCGCCTTTTCATATTCCCCCTGCGACCTGACATCAATAACAGATAGGTTATTAGTGTTGCAAAGTAGTTTAAAAGCCTCGGGAGCGGTTATGACAGAATGTTTATTCATGGTTTCTAGTGTGACTGGGGATGGGCAATATTACGCCTTAAGTAATAGAAATCATAGAGCCGTCATTCCGGCATGGACTGCCGGAATCCTTAAACCCGTAAGGGCATGTTATTAATACCTGGAGAGTCAAAAGTTCTATAATTTGATATGGTAATGGGTATTTTCAACAGAAGGCATCCATTATGCAATCAAATATTTTCCAATTATGAGCCATTTGCGCTGCTCGGTAAGCCTTGATATTTATAGTCTGTAGCGCCCCGTAAAATTCGTTCACCCCAATGTTCAACGGTAGAATCAGTGTTTGAGGGGGGTAGATTTTAATGAAATGCATTTTTTACAAATTTCCACACCAGAATTAAAGCTAATAATTACAATATGTTAGAATGATAAAATAATTTGTTAAAAATAAATTATCTTATTAATCAAGGTGTTATTTTACAGCGCAAATGGCTCTTTAATAACAGATAAGTGTGAATAAACAGTTATTCAGGTATTATGATCGGTTTGATGTCAGCATTGTGGCTAATGTGATTGTTGTTTAATTCGGTATATTGTTAATGAAAATACTTATTCTTGGAGCCGGTGTTACCGGCTCGTCTGTTGCTGAAGCTTTTGCGAGCGAAGAAAACGACATTGTTGTTATTGATTTCAGGCAAGAGCTTCTGGATGCTTTAAAAGACCGTTTCGATATTGCTACGGTGGTTGGTAATGCAGCGCATCCGAGTGTGTTGGAGCAGGCTGGAATTGACTCCACTGACATAGTCATCGCAGTAACCGATAGTGATGAGACCAACATGTTAGCCTGTCTTATTATTAATGCCTTACATAAGCGTCCAAAAACAATAGCACGGGTACGTGCTATTGATTATCTGAATAATCCGAAATTATTTGGCCCGACCGGTATTCCGGTTGATATTGTTATCAGTCCTGAACAGATTGTTATGGAGTCGATTCGTAATTTAATTGAATTCCCCGGAGTGTTACATATTTCCGATTTTGCCGGTGGCCTGGTTCGGTTATTTTCAGTTAAAGTCGTGGCGAATGGGTTTTTAACGGGTAAAAAAATTAAAACGCTAAGGGAGCGTTTGTCTGATGGCAAGACCCGTGTCGTGGCAATTTTTAGACAGGGTGAGCCAACTTGCGTGACGGGAGACATCAGCATCGAAACCGGTGATGAAGTATTTTTTGTGGCACCCCGTGATGAGGTAAGGCGGGTATTAAAAGAATTAGATAAATTAGAGGCACCCTTAAAACGCATTATTATTGCGGGCGGTGGGCATGTTGGTAAACGATTGGCGCTGGCTTTGGAAAAGAAGCATCAGGTAAAAATTATTGAAAAAGATCCAATACGAGCCAATAAAATTGCCAACGATCTTCAACATACCGTGGTTCTTTTAGGTGATTGTGCTGATGAGGCGCTGTTATTGGATGAATCTATTGAAAGCGCAGATTTATTTTGTGCGATTACTGATAATGACGGCGTCAATATTATCTCCGCGTCCCTGGCAAAGAGCTTGGGGGCTCGAAAAACAATTTGTCTGCTTAATCATAATTCATATACTAAGTTATTGCCTGGCACAGGTATTGATGTCACCGTGTTACCTAATCAGGAAACGTTGGGCAGTATTTTAAAGCATGTGCGGCGAGGTGATGTGGCTCAAGTGACTTCATTGTGCGGGGGTACCGCCGAAGCTATTGAGGCCATTGCACATGACAATAACAATGGCGAATCGGTCGTCGGTCGCCGCGTTGATTCAATCAATTTTCCTGCCGGTATTGTGATGGGCGCTTTGATTCGCAATAGCCAGGTTATTCCGATACATCATGACACTATATTTGCTGAAGACGATCATGTAGTGATGTTTGCGATGGAAAAAAAGCTGGTCAGCAATATTGAGAAAATCTTTCAACCGATTGCCTTGATACCCTAAAAATGCAAGATGGACAAGCACAGTCCTTGTGTTTCATATTAAGCCCTTCGTTTTTTTGATACTGCATAAAATTTAAATGCCTTCATGAATGTCATTCTTACTATAGTTCATATTTTGGGACTGGTTACCATGGGTTTTAGTGGCCTGATGAGCACTTGCCTGATAACCTCAAAAATAGCCAATGACGGTGCCACTGATGCTTTTTTCGATGGCACTTTTTTTACCTTGTTACTGGGCGCATTAATGTTTTTTCCGACGTTGCGTACGCCTAAAAAGGTATCGCGACAAGCCGGTTTTTTATTGGTGGCACTCACTTGGTCATTAATACCGGTGTTTTGTACCATCCCGTTGCTGATTTATATGCCGGCACTTAGCTTTAATGATGCTTATTTTGAGACGGTTTCTGGACTTACGACAACCGGCGCAACTATTTTTACGGGTCTTGATTATTTGCCGATGTCGATTAATCTATGGCGTCATGAGTTGTGTTGGATTGCGGGAATGGGCATCATTATTTTTGCCGTCGCCATTTTGCCAATCTTGGGTATTGGCGGTATGCAGTTGTATAAAGCGGAGTCGCCGGGAACCGTTAAAGAATCAGATTTGCCGCCTCGTATAGCGCAAACTGCAAAAGCCTTATGGATGGTTTATGCGGGTATTACTGTCGCTTGTATTATTGCTTTACGCTTAGCGGGGATGACTTGGTTCGATGCCATTTGTCATGCGTTTTCTGCAATGAGTCTGGGTGGATTTTCTACGCACGATGCCAGTGCCGGATTTTTTAATTCACTCTCTATTGAGGTGGTGCTCACCATATTTCAGTTGTTGGCGGCTATTAATTTTGCCACCCATTTCGTAGCACTACGAAAAAAATCATTCAATCCCTATATTGACGACAGAGAAGCTCGGGCTTTTCTTATACTGGTTTTGGGGAGTTGTGTTTTAGCCGCTTGGGTGCTGTGGAATGCCGGCACCTATCCGGATTTCTTTACCGCTTTGCGTTACGCAACTTTTAACTTGGTCACCATCGCCACTGACTGCGGTTTTGCCAACCAGGATTTCAATAAGTGGCCTATTTTTGTGCCCATGTGGATGTTGTTTTTGAGTTGTCTGTCAGCCTCTTCCGGCTCTACCGGTGGCGGTATTCGTATGATTAGAACCATTATTTTAATGAAGCAGGCACGCTTGGAGATGTTTAAATTTATTCATCCTTTTGCAGTCCGGCCATTAAAAATTGGGGATATGATTGTTAAAAATGACATTATTAATTCAGTAACCGGCTTTATTTTTCTGTATTTTATAAGTATTGTTATTCTGATATTCGCGTTGCTATTGAGTGGGCTGGATTTTATAACCTCTTTTTCTGCCATTATTGCTTGCTTTAATAACGCAGGGCCCGGATTAAACGAAGTGGGGCCGGCGGGTAATTATGCCAGTCTAAGTGATTATCAAAAAGCGGTCTGCACCTTTGCCATGCTCCTGGGACGCGTACAAATATTTTCCATTGTTATTTTATTTGTGCCAGAATTTTGGAGAAAGTAGCTACTTAGGTGATTTCTGCGAAAGAACTTACCCATTAGACGAATCCAATCGCTTGCTTGATTGGGAAAATTCTACTTTTAATGGGTAAAATATTCTCCGGAAATCACCTTAAACTATGAATCACACATGGGCGGCAATATACAGGTATCGTCACCGTAGAGACGCGATTTATCGCGTCTCTATTTATCGTGTCCCTACCGAAAA
>CAIQND010000507.1 GCA_903873045.1 uncultured Methylococcaceae bacterium
CAAGCCGCCCCTTATCACCACTCTCCTTGTATTAGTGGTTTTTCAGCTTTGGGTCATACCTGCTGGCGCGGTTGAGCAGAACCCACTCAAACCGATTGATACCTCTAGCCCAAGAGCCACGATCCAGGGATTTCTGGAATTTATGAACGAGGGTTATAAGACGGGAGTCGGCCTAATACAGCCGTATCTGGATTCTTCAGATCTTTACTTAACGCCAGAACAGATAGCCTCTATGCATGATACCTTACATGTCCAGGCATCGGCTCAACGGGCACTGGATTTAAGCGAATTACCACCGGCTATCGTTCACGAGTCCTCGCGACGGCTCGCCATACAATTGAAAGAAGTGCTCGACCGTATCGACCTCCCGCCGACCGAGTTAATTCCGGATGCGCAGATGATGGCTAAGGCAGAGTTCAAGCGCTGGACTATTCCAGGTACCGAAATTCAAATTGCGGAGGTGAAAACCGGCCCGAGGGCAGGAGAATATCTGTTTACCCCGGAAACGTTGAACCGCTTGCCGGAGTTCTATGTCAAGGTCAGAAACCTTCCCTACAAATCCGACTCTTCCGTCGGTTGGTACGACTTATCCACCTATAGTTCCGTCGGGGTGATGATGGCATTGCATCGAATCGTGCCGCCCCGCTGGTTGCTCGATATGCCCCAGCATAGAACTCGAGTCCTGTTTCTCGACCAACCGGTGTGGCGTTGGTTCGGAATCTTAGCCGTTCTTGGAACCGGCTTCGGTGTCATTCATGGGTGTTTTCGCCTTAGCTCTTACTGGGTCACGCGGATGGGGGACACCGTAAAATGGCTGAATTTGCTCCGGCCGCTCAGCATTGTCATAGTAACGCCGATTGTTGCGTTGATTTTTTCTGAAATCATACGGGTTTCGAGTACCCTCTACGAAGGAACTACGCGTTCGCTCTGGACTTTGTTTTTTCTCGCCCTCACCTGGCTGGTTTGGGTGGCTGGCGGCGTTGTCGCGGAGAGTATGATCTCTATAGAAAGGCTACGCACGAGCAGTATCGACAGCCAGCTTATCCGCCTGATGTTGCGGTTACTGACGATTATTGTGGCAATCGCTATTCTGGTCACAGGAGCCGATCGTATCGGATTGCCCGCCTACTCGGTGCTTGCCGGACTCGGAGTCGGTGGTCTGGCCGTCGCCTTGGCGGCACAGCAAACCCTTGCCAATCTGCTAGGCTCGCTTATTATCATGTTCGAGAAACCTTTCGCCGTAGGCCATTCTATCAAGGTACAGGGCATCGAAGGCACCGTCGAAAATGTAGGCTTTCGCAGTACTCAAATTCGCACGTTTCACAACTCTCTCGTAACCATTCCGAGCAGTCAACTGGTAAACAGCACCATCGACAATATGGAATTACGCGAGTACCGGCAAGTCAAGGCCATCCTCAATCTTACCTACGATACACCCATTGAGAAAATCGAGGGTTTTGTCAATGGCATAAAACAAATCCTTGAAGCCCATTCAGACACTCGCAAAGACAATATTCAGGTGTATTTATACGAGTTCGGGCCACATAGCCTGGATATTCTGCTGAATTTCTTCGTGCAAGTACCTGACAGGGAGGCTGAACTCAACGAGCGGCAGCAAATTCTCATGGATATCTTGCGTTTGGCCGAAACAACTGGAGTACGATTTGCCTTCCCGACACAAACGTTGCATATCGAGAGTTTGCCCGGACAAAAGGCGACTATTAACTCCCAGACTTATACTTTCACAGAAAAGTGTTAATTAAGAAATTGTTGAACAAATCGAAATGACAATACTGAAACCAGGGCTTGGGTTGTAAACTCCGACCCGCTCAGGAAAAGCCTAACGTGTCTGCATCTATACAAATACCGGCTACCAACTTTAGACGGGACAGTATGAATAGGCGCTGTTATTAGGTGTATATTCTCTGCTTGTGAACAAGCAAAGTTTTCGACTAAGTAGGGTGGCAGACTTAGTGGGAGCGACACCTATAGACTTTCAGATAAATAACTTCCAAGTAACACCAAGAAACGCATTGATTTTAAAGGTTTTTAATTAGTAAAGCTGGAAATTTAATATCTGAAAGTCTATACGTCGCGATTTGAAACGTTAGTCGCGACGTAGGCATCGCTCCCACGATAGATCTGCCCATTTAAAGCGCTACGATTTTACAGATACCTTTCCCTTCAAGGCATGTTATCTGTTCCAGCTTAAGTGGGTAGCCCAAATACCTAAATCATTTATAGCGGAAAAAAGATGAAACAAAATCAAACAGTAACACTTACTTTCGCAGATTCAAACAACATGTTTGGCATTCAAAGACCGGAGGATTGTGGGCAAATTGCAGAGCTCTCAGTTAAGCTGCGATATTTCACAGCTATAGAGCCATGTAGAAGTAAAGCGACATTCGACCACTCTCACCCCAGCCCTCTCCCAGAGGGAGAGGGCGCTTTATGTTGCTTTACTTCTAAGCCTCTCTATATTATTCTGTCCCTCAGCGCCGCGTTAATTCTTTCAGGATGCGCGACACCCGTCAGTGTGAAGCATGTGGACATTCAGACCGCTTATCACATTCAGACCACCAGCGCGATTTCATCGAGTCAGCCATCAAACGCATCAAGCATCGTTCTCAGACAGCACGGGCTACAGGATCGATTTGAAACCGAGCCAGCGGTGGTGTTGGCTGAACTCCATAAAGGTCTTAAACCGGTAGGGGATGATGATCAGTTGTTTGCGTTGGCAGAACTCTCCTTGCTGCACGCTCAGCAGACCAATGACCCCGCCTATTATCTGGCATCAGCCGTGTATGCTTGGTCACTCCTGTATCCAGGGGATGGCAAGGGTATGCAGATACCGCCAACGGATCCACGGTTTCGGCTTGCCTATGATATTTACAACCAGGGCGTTGCCCAAGGTTTGGCAGCACCCAGTGACGCAGAAGAAAACGAAGTGCGTCTGAAGGCTGGACATTATAAACTCCCGTTCGGAACATTACAGGTAAGCCTGGATGAATCAGGAATGTCGTGGGGTGGGTACCCGCTAGACCGTTTTATTTCGACGACTGCCCTGGAAGTTGAGGGACTCAGAAACCGCTACCATAACTTCGGCATCGGTGTGTCTTTGGCAGCGAGTCTTGCAAAAACACCCTTGTCAGAAAATAAGGTGGCTGGTTCAAATCGCCTTGGGCCGCGTACAAAAGTTCCCGTTACCGCGCTGTTGCGATTTGACAACGCACGTACCAGCCTGAGCAAAGGAAAGATACAAGGGCGAATTGAAGTTTACGCGGCGGATCAGACCTCAACAGTGACGATTGATGGGCAAAAGCAGCCTATGGAGTCCGACTCAACAGCCGCTTTTGCTTATCAACTTAATGATAGCCCGCTTTACGCGATGGAAATCGCTGGGTTTTTTAGTGCGTCGGTCTTCACCAGTGGTCTGATTCCAAAAGACCGGGCACAGGACGGTATTTTCACATTGCAACCTTATCGACCCGGGAAGATTCCCGTCGTGTTAGTGCATGGCACCGCATCGAGTCCCGCACGCTGGGCTGAATTAGTTAACGAACTGAATGGCGACCCAAAAATCAGTGAACGCTTTCAAATATGGTTATTTATTTACGACAGCGGTAGACCCGTTGGCTATTCGGCAGGCCGACTACGCAAGGCACTGACGAACACGGTGCATGACCTCGACCCTGACGGCAAAGATCCAGCCTTACAAAACATGATAGTGATGGGGCACAGTCAAGGTGGATTATTGACCAAGCTTACTGCCATTGACAGTGGGACGAAATTTTGGGATCGCATCAGTGACAAACCCTTCGAGCAAATGAAGCTTAGCCCAGAGGCCCGTGAATTCGTACAGCAATCTGTGTTCTATAAACCCCTGCCTTTCGTTAAGCGTGTCGTGTTTATTTCGACCCCACAACACGGAGCCATGTTAGCCGCATCTCAATTTGTAACGGGGCTTGCTTCCAAGCTGGTCAACCTACCTTTAACGGTGATTAATAACACCGCACTATTGGCCCAAATAGCCACTTCATCAGGCGATGAGAAAGTTGCCGCGATGCTAAGCAGACCCATGACATCTATTGACAACATGAACCCGAATAACCCCGCTCTACAAGTTCTGGCATCCATACCTGTTGCATCGGGTATTCGGGCACACTCGATTATCGCAGTCGAAGGCGATGGTCCGAAAGAAGAAGGTGATGATGGCGTGGTCGCCTATAAAAGCGCACACATTAATGAGACTATCTCTGAGGTTGTCGTCCATTGGAGTCATTCATCCCAAGGTAGACCAGAGGTTATTGAAGAAATCAAACGTATCCTGTTTGAGCATTTGGCGGCATCAGAAACAAAAAAGCCTTGAGGCATTAAACTTGTAAGACAGTTCCAAAATGAATAGACCCAATTTGCGCAGGATTTTGCTCGCAGGGCGGGTTATCCAACCCGCCCTTAATATTTTGCTCAAACGTCTAAAACGTTAGGGCTGTAGTGGATAAAATTGGAAGCTTTTTTACAGCGCCGAAAGGCATAATGGTATATAGATACTCGAAAATGGTATGCTCTGAAGGACTGCTTTACGATCCAAACCTGCCACATTCCTTGTAATTATAGAGCCATGTAGAAGTAAAGCGACATTCGATCACCCTCACCCCAGCCCTCTCCCGGAGGGAGAGGGAGCTTAATCTTGCTTTACTTCTAAACCACTCTATATTCAGTCCTCCTCTTTGATAAAGAGGGGGACTGAATAATTACCGGTGTTGTGTGGTTATGCCAAACGCTATATGAAATAATCCCTCCCACGAAATCAAGAAGAATCATTATTTCACACTTCATTCTGTTTCTTCGACTTTATCGATAGCTTGTAGTGATAACCCGCCGACCTCATCGCTATTTGATGTGCTAGTGGATGTATCTGGAGATGCGGTGCCTAACCCTGAGCTTAGTTTTATTTTTAACTTGAGATTATTTGGAGAATCTGAATTTTGCAATGCCTCTTCCAAAGAAATAGTCCCTTCTTTAAATAGCCTCAGTAGATGGCTGTCAAATGTTTGCATACCGACATTTTCTGACTTTTCCATGGCTTCTTTAATACTCTGAACATCGCCTTTTTTGATTAAATCGCGAACCAGTTCTGTACCCAATAAAATCTCAATGGCGGCCGTGCGTTTGCCGTCAATGGTTGGTACCAGTCTTTGCGAGACAAAAGCTTTTAAATTAAGCGACAAATCCAGTAATAATTGATTGCGGCGTTCTTCCGGGAAGAAATTGATGATTCTGTCGAGCGCCTGATTGGAGTTATTGGCATGCAGCGTTGAAAGGCATAAATGGCCGGTTTCTGCAAAAGCCAAGGCATGCTCCATTGTCTCCCTGGATCGGATTTCACCGATCAGAATAACATCGGGGGCTTGACGCAGGGCGTTCTTGAGAGCGTCTTCATAACTTAGGGTATCAACTCCAACTTCTCGTTGGTTGATCAGAGATCTTTTGTGTGGATGTAAATATTCGATAGGGTCTTCAATGGTGATGATATGGCCGGAGGCATTGGCGTTGCGATAGTCAATGAGTGCCGCTAACGAGGTCGATTTTCCTGAGCCTGTTCCGCCGATAAACAATATCAGTCCGCGTTTTTCCAAAATGGATTTTCTCAGAATGGTGGGTAGTCCCAGCTTGTCAGCATTGGGAATGTCTACCTTGATGTTGCGGATAACCAAAGCGAAACTGTTACGCTGCTTAAAAATATTGACTCTGAAACGGCCAACTCCTGGTTCTGAAATAGCCAGATTCATTTCAGGAACGCGTTCAAACGCTTTTTGCTGATCTTCGTTCATTAGACTATAAGCGATTTCTTTTATTCGAGTCGGTGTCAGTCTAACCTTCTCCAGAGGTCTCAGTGTCCCTTCAAATTTACCGACGGGTGGTGCATCTACGGTTAAATAAAGATCAGAGCCATCGTTATCAGCGAGGATTTTGAGATATTCTTTGAATTCCATGGCGAGTTCACAATATCAGGAATAATTAAGGGGTTCAGGTTAATGTCATTAAGTTAAGCTGTTGGCTGAGCGAAGTCGAAGCGATTTTTCCGGCTTCGGCTCCGCTCAGCCAACGGTTTAACTTCTCAAGAGGCTTAACTTAAAGACATTGGGGTTCAGGTCTTTTAAAATTATACATTAGGAATGTGCATGAAATAACTTCGGCATCTTACTCCCTCTCCCTCTGGGAGAGGGCGGGGGTGAGGGAATATAAATGGTCAAGTTATTTCATGCGCGTTCCTTAGGCTCGTTTCCTGTTTCGCGAAATTAGAGCTTCCTCAAGCGTGACCAGGTTTCCAGCCCAGTCACTCATGTTTAATAAATATAATTTTGCAAAACGTTATTTTAATTTACGCCCAGAATATGACTTGCAACATTTTCAAATCATATTCTGGACGTAATTCATCTTTTATTTCATTCTTGTTGATAGGTTTTCTGCTCTTATGCCTTGCTTATCTTCCGCTAATCAACCGAATGTTACTGTTACTCGATATTAAAGTTTTTATTCATTGATTTTAAAAAATGATACAGATGAATCTATTAAATCATAGCTGAGACCAGACAGCCAAACTAATGACGAAAACATATTGATTTATCTGGGATTGCCGCAGTCAAGCAAAAAAACTGGAACAACGAGTGTTATGTTTTTAATGACGATTTAGATTTATCAAACCAACGTAATCCCATTCTTATCAATGCTAATCAACTGTTTTTTATACAACGCGCCAATGGCTTGTTTGAAGACTTTTTTACTGACACCAAAGGTGGCATAAATAGCTTCGGGCGGGCTTTTGTCGCTTAACATCAACGTGCCATTGTTGGCTTTTAGTTTATTTAAGATGTCATCGGTTGGCGATACCACTTTGCCGTAGCCGGGTTGATTAAGATCAATTTTGCCATCTTCTCTTATTTGTTTAATGTAACCGTCCAGTTTTTGGCCTCTTTTGAGTGGCTGAAACAGTTCATTTTGATACAGCAAGCCCCAGTGGGTATTATTAACGATGGCTTTAGGTGATTTCCGGAGAATATTTTACCCATTAAAAGTAGGATTTTCCCAATCAAGAAAACGATTGGA
>CAIQND010000508.1 GCA_903873045.1 uncultured Methylococcaceae bacterium
ATGAGTGACACCGCGTTAAGAAACAATCTGTCTGAAGCCATCAACAAAGTTAATGACGATCACACCCCGATTTTAATAACCCGTCAAAATGGCAAGCCTGCCGTATTAATGAGTCTGGAGGATTTTCACGCCTATGATGAAACAGCGTATTTAATGGCCAGTCCGGCCAATAAAAAATCACTGGATGAGGCCATTGCCCGTGTCAAGGCTGGCAAGTTTACGGCGCATGATTTAATTGAAGATTGATATGCTGTCTTTTGATGATTCAGCTTGGGAGCAGTATTTATATTGGCAGGATAATGACAAGAAAATGCTCAAACGCATTAATAGTTTAATCAAAGATATTAAACGAAAACCGTTTGAAGGTATCGGCAATCCAGAACCGTTAAAGCATAATTGGTCATGATTTTGGTCGCGACGTATAGACCACGAACATCGTCTGGTTTACCAAGTCAATGAGGATGCTATTATTATTGTCCAATGCCGTTATCATTATTAATCAACGCTACTTGCTAAAAATTGGTACGGGCAGCTTATCTTCTGCCCCTACGCAGGCTCTGTTTTTCTTAACATCCCCAGCGTAACGCAGCGGTATGAACGGGAGCATCCCACAGTTTCAGTAATTCTTCGTCAAGCACGCTGAGGGTTATTGAACAACCGGCCATATCAATGGACGTAGTGTAATTGCCAACTAATGAACGGGCTATGGTGATGCCGCGTTTTTCCCAGAATTGGGCAGCCAGATCATAAATCAAATACAACTCCATTAAGGGCGTTGCCCCAAATCCGTTCACATGCAGTAATACCGGTTGGCCTTTTTTCGGTTTTAATTCCTCATCAATAAGGCTGGCCAAGTGCTCGACAATTTCTGTGGCAGTGCTTAATTTAAGCGTTTCACGTCCCCGTTCACCATGAATGCCTACCCCCATTTCCATCTCGGTGTCACTGATGTCAAAAGTGGGTCTGCCCAGTGCGGGTACCGTACAACTGCTCAGTGCGACGCCCATTGAAGCTGTGGCGTTGTTGACTTTATCACCCAAGGCTTTGCAGGTTGCCAAGTCAGCACCACTTTCTGCCGCCGCACCGACAATTTTTTCAACAATCAAGGTGCCCGCTACCCCTCGTCGTCCGGTGCTGTGTGCTTTTGGCAAGGAAACGTCGTCGCTTACCAAAACGGTCGCGTTTTGACACTCCAGCATTTCGGCGGCGATTTCAAAATTCATGACATCGCCGGCATAATTTTTGACAATAAATAAGACGCCGCCGCCATTTTCGACGGCTTGCGCGGCGGCTAACATTTGATCAGGTGTTGGGGAGGTAAAAATCTGGCCGGGACAGGCCGCATCCAACATACCGTGACCGACAAAACCGATATGCAGGGGTTCATGTCCGGAACCGCCGCCGGAAATTAAAGCAACCTTGCCGGGTTTGGGCGGGTTAATGCGTCTGATAAAGAGCGGTTGGGAGTTGAGTTGGATAATGTCTGCATGCGCTTTGGAAAAGCCCAACAGGCTTTCATCAAGTAGCGTATCGATGGCGTTGATAAATTTTTTCATGGGGGCGACTCCTGATTATGGATGGGTTATTCTGCGTATAATCATAGAACACGGATGACACTGATTATACGGATTTCAACGGATTTTAGGCTGTCAATTTAACTCGAGACAGACCTGACAGGTTTTATAAACCTGTCAGGTCTAACGACGGTATTTTTGTCCTGAATAAAGTGGGTAGCCGCATCTTCTGAGTAATTATCGAAGCAATAATTTATTTTCTTTCTTCGTGTTCTTCGTGCCTTCGTGGTGAATGTTTTTGGGCTATTTTAGTTTTGGCTTTTACGTTTAATCAACCGCGCAAGGCTTTCGTTATGGCGCGAATATCGGGCATAACCCAGGTGGGTTGGTAAGCGGATTCTTTTAAATCGGCTTCGGTAGATATGCCTGTTAATACCATAATGCTACGAATGCCGGTGCGAACTGCGCCAAGAATATCGGTTTCCAGACGATCACCAATCGCAACCGTTTTATCAGGATCGACACCCAGTAGAGCCAAAGCCTGTTGATAAATAATGGGTTCCGGTTTACCGATAATGGTCGGTGATACGCCGGTTGCAACTTCAAGAGCGGCCAGAATTGCGCCATTGCCGTGCGTGATGCCGTGTTCTGTGGGGAGTGTGGTATCGGCGTTGGTGCCAATGAATGTTGCACCCGCGCGAATATTCAGCGTGGCCGTTGCCAGTTTGGCCCAGGTCAGGGTTTCATCTTTACCGCAGACAACAATG
>CAIQND010000509.1 GCA_903873045.1 uncultured Methylococcaceae bacterium
AATTTGATAGCGCCCACTGAAAGTAATGAATTACTCATGGATGCGCATGGGCATTTGATCGTCAAGCATGATTTGTTTAATCACGATGGACTAACGCAGGACGGCATCGCCGAAGCCTTTATTGAATTTGCCAAGAAGGAAAACTTAAGTTTTTTTGATTGTGGCCTGTCAGGTTCAAAAAACCTGACAGGCCTTTATGCTAAAACTTTTGATGAAGTTAAATATCGTGCGTTATTGGAAAGGTTGGAAATTAGCGAAGTAATGCTTTCGTATGTCTTAACTAAAAATGATATTTTTAGAATTGATAGTAATTACTTTCAACAAAAATTTTTATTAGAAGAATCTGTAATTCGCAATAAAAAACATACAACACTTAAACACATAGGTGTTGATATTAAATCATTTGGTGCATATTCCCTCAATAACGAAGTAACTTATTTAGATAAAGGCGTTCCATTTATTCGTGGTGTGAATATGAAAAAAGGCAGGATTTCATTTTCTGACATGATTTTTATTGATGACCGCGCCAATTCATTATTGTGGAAATCGGAAGTTAAGCCTGAAATGATTTTGTTGTCTATGTCGGGAACAATAGGCGAAGTAGCAATTGCTTCTAAAAGTTGGAATTATCCAATTAATTCTAATCAGGATATTGCAAAAATTGACACCCAAGGAAAAATAAACGCTTATTTTTTATACGCATTCCTTATGTCTAAATTTGGTCAGAACTATCTAAAACGAGAAGCAAGGGGCAGTGTTCAGCAGCATGTTTTTTTATCTCAAATTGAACAATTTGAAGTTCCTGTTTTTTCTGAAAATTTAGATAAATCAGTTCAAAAAGTTGTTGAAAAATCGGATGATTTATTATCCTCTTCAGAATCTTGTTATTCCCAATCTGAAAATCTTCTACTCAACGCAATAGGCATGGGAGATTTTTCACCCAGCTCCGAAAACATCAACATCAACATCAAATCCTTCAAAGATTCCTTTGTTGCCACAGGTCGCCTGGATGCCGAATATTACCAGCCGAAGTATGAGGATTATATTCAACAAATAAAAAGTTATAAAAATGGGTTTAAATCTATATCCGATGTCCTGACTGTACCGATTAAGAACGGAACAACGCCAAACAGCGTGGCCGCAGGCTATAAAACAAATGAACACTATTTTGTTAGGGTTGAGGCCTTTCAACAAAATCTGTCTATTGACGAAACATTTTTTCATTCTTTAGATAACGAAGACTACTTAAAATATAAATCCAACCTTGTTTTAAAAAACGATATATTGGTTTCAATGACTGGCACAATAGGCGCGGTAGTTATTTACTCACCGAATAAACCAGCTTTAATAAACCAAAATGTTATGCGCTTAAGATGCAATGAAAACCTAATAAACACAGAATCATTGGCTGTTTATTTAAAAACAATTGGTAAAGTTTTACTGGAAAGAGTGCAGACGGGAAATGTTCAACCCTATGTAAATACATCAAATTTTGAAACTTTGATAGTGCCTTTAATTGATTTAGAAACCCAAACCAAAATCTCCAACTTAGTGCAACAAAGCTTCACTCTAAAAGCCGAAAGTGAACGCTTATTAGCCACTGCTAAACGCGCAGTAGAAATCGCCATTGAAACCGATGAACAAACAGCGATGGCTTATATTAACGAACAAACCGGAGAAAAATCATGCACTCCCAAAAACTGAGCAATTTACAGTTAGAGTTATTAAAGGTTTTCAGCTACCAACTCAATCAACAACAATTAACCGATATAAAAAACCTGCTCGCCAACTATTTTGCCAATCAAGCGACACAAGAAATGGATAAGCTCTGGGAAGAAAACAACTGGGACAACAACACGATGGCAGAATGGGCGAATGAACATCTAAGAACGGATGGCTTATTTGAACAAGGAAAATCACAATGACACTTGAATTTAATGATATTTTTCTTTACGCCGATGCCAATGGAAAAGTGAAAATAGAAGTTATTTATGAAGAGGAAAC
>CAIQND010000510.1 GCA_903873045.1 uncultured Methylococcaceae bacterium
ACAGGTTTCAAACCCGTCTATACCTGGCATAAGAACATCCATCAAAATGATGTCAGGTTTTAAATAATCAATTTGTTCCAGCGCAGCGAGGCCGTCAGTAGCGACCAATACCCGGTAACCCGCTTCGGACAGAGTGTCTGACAGCAGCGCCAGATTACCGGGCGTGTCATCAACAATCATCACTGTGCCGTTGATCGGGGGTGTTTCAATTTTCATTCGAGAATCTCATGGGTAAATAGTTAGGCTAATAGTTTTTTGATTTCAGCAATACGAAATTCACTGGCCAGCACTTTAACTCTGGACACAAACGGTTTATATTCCGGTTGGTTCTTTATCAGTTCATCAAGGTGTTTGTTCAGCCCCAAGAGATCACCTATTCGAACAAAATGGACGAGGGTTTCAATTTTATCGACTGGTGGCAGTAATAGAGCTTCTTCCAATAATGCACTACCCGAATCAATATCATCACTTTGACAAACCCAGTTTAGCGCCAGATGTAGTTTTAGTTTATTTAACAAGTGCGGAACCTTAACAGGTTTAGCCAAAAAATCATTGGCTCCGGCAGTCATGGCATTAAGACGGTCAGCCTGATAGGCATTGGCGCTGAGTATGATAATCGGCATTAGCAGACCTTTATTACGCAGTTGTATGGTAGTTTCCGAGCCATCGATTCCCGACATGGCTAAATCAAGCAGGATAAGATCAGGCTGGATTTTTTCTACTTTTAACAGGCAATTTTCACCCGAATTGGCTTCCGTCATTATAAAACCCAAGGGTTTCAGAATGGATATCATTAAGTCACGATGATCATGCTGATCATCAACGACCAGTATTTTTTTTCGATGCCCTTGGTAACCGACAATGTTTTCGATTTCATAAAGGTCGGTGCCAGCTCCGAGGTTGGCTAAAAACAACCGCACTGTAAAAGTGGAGCCTTGACCTGGCTTACTGGTGACAGTGAGTTCTCCCCCCATGATTTCAGCGAGAATTTTACTGATCGTTAAGCCCAGGCCACTACCCGAGATAGCGGTGCCAGTGGCATTATGCAGTCGGGTAAAAGGCTCGAAGATATCTTGTAACTGCTCTTCCTGAATGCCTTCGCCGGTATCGGTAATCTCGAATTTAGCAACGCCTCCGTTATAGGCTATGCTGAAAATGATCTCGCCTGCCTGGGTAAATTTAACGGCATTACTTAAGATATTAATCAAAATTTGTCCAACTCGCCTTTCATCGGCTCTTACGCGTTGAGGTAAGGTATTGATTATTTGACAACGAAACGACAAGCCTTTGTCTTCCGCTTGGGCTTTGTAAACACGTACTAAATGTTCAACAAAATCATGAAAATTAAAAGGCTCATAGTTTAATTCAAATTTGCGTGCTTCGATGCGGGCAATATCAAGTATATCCTCTATTAGAGCGGATAAATGTTCGCCGCTACGCTTCAGGGTATCAACCGCCTGCCTTCTGTGTTGAGGTATGGTCGGGTCTTTGTGCAGGATATACGAATAGCCGATAATACTGTTTAGTGGCGAACGTATCTCGTGGCTCATATTGCTGAGAAAGCGACTTTTCGCCTGATTGGCTGTATTAGCCATTTTCATGGTTTCCTTTAATTTACTGTCGGTTTTTTTATGCTCTTCAATTTCCAGTAACAACAGTTGAGTCTGTTTGGCAGTTTCCTTCTGAGCCACTTGTCGACTTTCCATATTTAGTATTAGCCACCAAGTACACAGGCCAATAAACACCAGTAGCGAGGCATAAATTTTTAAAAAATTGTTCAGCAGCAGATGGAATTCATTAAAGTTATATTGGACACTCGTCAAGTCCTGATAATAAATAATACTGATAAAAATCCCTGTTAATATAGACAGGAATAAAAATATCAGTGTAAAACGCAGTATGCGCAATCGGGATGTCATCTCTATTGCCGCAGGCAGGCAGCGCTTTGCTAGTGCCTCCAGATAATCATCGAAACGAAAGCCGGTTTTACAGGCATCCAGGCAGCGTGCATCCAAGGTACAGCACAGCGAACAAATACTGCCTGCATACACCGGGCAATAGGCCATGTCTTCGTGTTCAAATTCATTTTCACAAATCGAACAATTATTGACTGATTTAGGGTTGTTTTCGTTGCGATCACGTACCAGATAATGTTTGCCATTCGTTAACCAAGCAATGGCAGGCGTTAATGCAAATGCCAGTCCCAAGGCGATAAATCCTGAAAACGCTTTGGGGGTTTCTCCAAATAAACCGATGTAGGCTAATATCGACACCACTGAGGCGCATAGTGTGGAAAAAATGCCGACCGGATTAAAATCTGATAGATAGGCGCGTTTAAATTCAACAATGTTCGGACTTAAGCCCAGTGGTTTGTTGATCATCAATTCTGCGGCAATCGTGCAAATCCAGGCAATCGCCATGTGAGAGAATAAGCCTAGTACTTTTTCCAGTGCTCCAAACACACCAAATTCCATCAGCAACAGGGCAATCAACACATTAAACAGCAACCAGACTACTCGTCCCGGATGGCTATGGGTCAGCCGCGAAAAAAAGTTGGACCAAGCCAGCGAGCCGGCATAGGCATTGGTTACATTAATCTTGATCTGGCTGAGAATGACAAGTAGTGTAGTTGCCGCCAGTGCCCATTGCGGATTACTGAACAGTTCGTTATAAGCCACCAGATACATTTGGGTAGGCTCATGCGCGTGTTCCGGGCTGATGCCATGACGTATTGCCAAATGTGCCAGTAAAGCCCCCAACAATTGCCTGAGTGCTCCAAATACAATCCAGCCCGGCCCACCGGCAATCATTGCGAGCCACCAGCGCAGCTTGTTAGATTCAGTTTTATCTGGCATAAAGCGTAAAAAATCTACCTGTTCACCGATCTGCGCCATCATGGAAAATGCCACCGTTGCCGCTGCACCAAACAATAGCCAGTCGAAGCCCTGACCGCTGCCGACAAACCAGAAATAGGTTTTTAAAACTGGTATCGCATCCGGTTCGCGCATCACCACTGCAATATAGGGTGCAATCAGCAGCAGTAACCACAAAGGCTGGGTCCACAGTTGCATCTTGCTAATAGTGGTTATACCGAAGGTCACCAAAGGAATGATAAGGACTGCACTGACAATATAAGCAATCGGCAGAGGAATATGGAAATACAACTCGATTGCCAATGACATAATCGAGGCTTCGAGCGCAAACAAAGTAAAGGTGAAGGATGCATAAATTAATGAGGTGACGGTAGAGCCGATATAACCAAAACCGGCACTGCGTGTCAGTAAATCAATGTCAATATGGTAGCGGGCGGCGTAATAACTGATTGGCAGGCTGGTGATAAAAATCACAATGGCGACAATCAGAATCGCCCAAAAAGCATTGGTGAAACCGTAGTTGATTGACAAGAAGCCACCAATGGCTTCCAGCACCAGAAACGAGGTGGAGCCGAAGGCGGTATTGGCCACCTGAAACTCCGACCATTTACGAAAACTGCGTGGCGCATAGCGCAAGGCATAATCTTCCATGGTCTCATTGGCCACCAGCACATTATAGTCGCGGCGAATTTTTGTAATATTTTGATGAATATCAGCTTTCACGGCATTCGGTTAATCAGGTTACTATTCGGCAGCCGGCTATTTAAAGTCCGTCTGTACAATTAAATTACGCCGATCCGCCCACGGCGGGTCAAGTAGCCGAGGGAGTGGAAACAACGCTGAAATCAGCGGCGCTCATGACCTAAATGGAGGGTCAGTGGGGAGCCTTGATTGTTAATGATAAGCTGTTTATCGACAATGCTGTTAGTTTCGCTGTTAGCCGCACCGGGTTTTTCAGAGTTCGCAGGACTCGGCACTTGTTTAACCACCACTTGCACAGCCGGCATCCAGGCAGGTTTAAATGTGGGGGTGTCTGTTTTTTTATCAGCATTTGGCAACTTTAAATCGTCCAGCAGATTAAAGCAGGTTGTGCTAATTTGATCGACCAGTTTTTCGAATACTTGAGCTTGGCTGGCATCAGAAAAAAACGAGCCGGTGCTGAAAGTCATTTTATGCACAATAGCCTTATTCTTACTGCCAAGCTGGGTAAAGCTGCACATTATCGGCAGTACATCGGCCTTTTGAAAATCAGCAGCGCGGGGATCTGCGTTACCACTACTAAACGAGAAACCGACGGGCGTTTCCTGATGGACGATTTTATCCAGTCGGGCTTTAAGCGTATGCGAAAAATTATTATCGGCAAGCTTGACCGGAAACTGCCACTCAGCCAGGTTTTTACTCACCCGTTCCGCTAGCTGTTGCTTGGATAGACTAAAGCCGAACTGCTCAAGATTATCGTCAGCAAGGCTGAATTTGATTGCAATCATTGCCGAGTTGTCGATATTTTCCGTCTCGGCGGCAAATGCCGGTGCATTTGCCAGACCGGTAAAAACCAGCAAGCCGATAACGGCAAAGTGTGTTGGTTGATGATACAAATTCATAGAGCCCCCTAAATAGTGTACTGATACTTTACGAAAACCAGCCTTTACCTGCCATACGTCAAATGACTGATAGTCATCTGACGGATTGTGCCAACGGCCGGGAAATTGGATAATTTAAAGCGGCAGAGTTACCGGCATTACGTGACAGTCTAGGAGGCTTTTCCGCAGTAGGTTTTCTATTCTCGGACAGCCTCCTAGGTTATGTAGCACGCACCACTTCCCATGTCAGAGAAAACTTTCGGCGTAACGATCAAGGTAGAACAGCCAGTTACCCAACTGCCCCCTCACAGATCCCGGCGTGCGGAATTACCGCACCGGGCTCTTCAAAACTGCTCGCTTTGCACACGGCATTTTCTTGATTACTAAAAAGCATGAAGTATGCGTGGTTTGGCTAATTCAAAACATTTAACCAGTTCTTTGAACCCTTTCCAATTGTAGCTTTTGCGCTGACTGTGGTTATTAAGCCACTTGAAAAACAGTCCTTTAACATGATACACAAAGTTGTTGAGGCTTTGAAAGTTTCCCGTCACACCAAAATAGTTATAATAGCCGAGCAATTTTCTATTCAATTTTTCAAACAGTAATTTCTTCGGCAAACCTCTGTGTTTCTGAAACCATGTTTTGAAGTTAGCTATGGAT
>CAIQND010000511.1 GCA_903873045.1 uncultured Methylococcaceae bacterium
ACCACGCGCTACGCTTGGGTGGTCTTATTCCGGCCTACGCCTATTTTTCTACGAGGGGGGAGGTTGAATAATTACAATCCTGGCAGCATTTTTCAAGCATTACCTTGTTTTTAATTGACCCGGCACCCAGAAAAACCTAAAACTTCACATTTATCATGGTAATTTTGTCGCTTTTTGCGTAACATCAAACAATAACCACCCGCACCCTGTTGGGTTATGCACGCATATTTCTATTAAACACTTCAAGGTCACGCATACAAGCATTATGAATACTCAAGAACTCTGGCAACGCTATCAGGATTGGCTTTATTTTAACGAAGATTTGGGATTATATCTGGATGTCAGCCGAATGCGCTTTGATGACCTGATGGTGGAATCGCTGGAACCAAAATTTGCCCAGGCATTTAAGGATATGGCAGCCTTGGAACAAGGTGCAATCGCCAATCCTGATGAAAACCGGATGGTGGGTCATTACTGGTTGCGTAACCCGGAACTGGCACCGGCAGCGCTTAAAAATGAAATTATAGACAACCTGGATCAGATAGAAGCCTTTGTAAAAAAAGTGCATAGTGGCACTATCCATCCACCACTGGCACCCAAATTTACCGATGTGCTTTCTATCGGGATTGGCGGTTCGGCACTGGGGCCACAGTTTGTAGATGAGGCCTTGGTAGGAGATTTTCCGCCGATGGCTATTCATTTTATCGACAACACCGATCCTGCCGGTATCGATCACATCCTCAACCGTTTAAAAGACCGGCTCAGCAGCACGCTGGTTATTGTCACCAGCAAATCCGGTGGCACACCGGAAACACGCAACGGCATGCTGGAAGTAAAGCACGCCTACGAGCAACAAGGTTTAAACTTCCCGGCTCATGCCGTTGCAGTGACCATGTTGGGCAGTAAAATGGACGAACTGGAGCGCATTGAAGGTTGGCTGGCCGAATTCCCCATGTTTGATTGGATCGGTGGCCGCACCTCTGAAATGTCATCGGTAGGCTTATTGTCAGCCTCGTTGCTGGGAATTGATGTACGCGCCTTGCTGGCCGGTGCCAAAACAATGGATATCGCCACCCGTGTGCCGGAAATCAGACAAAATCCAGCCGCTTTATTGGCGCTATCCTGGTATTGCGCAGGCAAAGGTAAAGGCGAAAAAGACATGGTGGTTTTGCCTTACAAAGACAGTTTGCTACTGTTTTCGCGTTATTTGCAACAATTGGTGATGGAGTCTCTGGGTAAAGAAAAAGATCTGGCCGGTAATACGGTACATCAGGGCATTGCCGTCTATGGTAATAAAGGCTCCACCGATCAGCATGCTTTTGTACAACAACTACGGGAAGGCGTTGCCAACTTCTTCGCTATTTTTATAGAAGTGCTGGAAGATCGAAACGGCCCCTCAATTGAAGTAGAACCCGAGGCAACCGCCGGTGATTTTTTATCCGGATTTTTGCAAGGTACAAGGCAAGCCCTCTACGAAAATCAGCGGGATTCAATTACCCTGACTATTACTCGCGTTAACCCCCAAACTGTTGGCGCACTGATCGCCCTGTTCGAGCGAGCCGTAGGCTTTTATGCCACACTGGTTAATATTAATGCCTATAACCAACCCGGCGTAGAAGCCGGAAAAAAAGCCGCTGAAACCTTATTGAGCCTGCAACGTAAAATACTGACCGTTTTAAAAGACGCCGACCAACCACTAAAACTGGCAGCACTGGCAGCAAAGGCAGAAGCTGGCGATCAAATTGAAAACGTTTACAAAATTGTACGTCACTTGGCAGCCAATCACCGTGGCGTTGTACTGCAAGGACATCCGATAAAACCTGGAGAGCTGGAAGTCAGTTACCTGATGGAAAAAATATAGGGCTATAAATAGTGTGTCATACACCTTGAAGCATTATTAGGTGTGTGACGCTATCGCTTATACACCCTGCATTATTGTGATGTGGGTGTATTGTTTTTGGGGCTACCAACTTAAGGCGGGGCACTGAGCAGCAGAATGATTCGCCAAGTACCAAAAACTCCGTCATTCTGGCAGGGAGAGCGAAGCGAGGGTTGGCCGGAATCCAGTTGCCATGGATGGCAATTACAAAGCATACAATTGATTTATAGACACTTCGATTTGTAAATTACGACGTGCATAAGGGTAGAAACTATCTACCCCTACAACCTATTGTTACTCTTTCTGAGCTCACCGTGATTGTTCATAGTCAAAAGTGTCCCGCCTTAGTGGGTAGCCGTTTTTGGTGTATGACACTATCGCTTAGTCATCCTACCTATTTGCTTGTACCGTATTCAAACTAATAATTCACTGTCACGATGAGAATATCTGTATAGCTTCCGATGACGATATTTTGACCGGCGGGAATGCGTCCGTATATTGGGTATTGGTTGCTTATTGTATTTTGCCCCAAGCTATAACTATCGGCAATTACGCCGGTTCCCGGACTGCCATCACCCCAAATAATGGAGTAGTTGGCTTGGGTGTATAAATTATAAGCAAGCGGGTTGCTTTCACTCATCATGGTTCGCAAGGCGTAAGAGCCAAAGCCTCGACTTAACAGTATCTCGTACGCTACGTTGGTGCTTTCAGTTAACCCCGTGCAGCTTACACTCAAATAGCCAACCGAGTTGTTATCAGCAAGACTAAAAACATCATATTCGCCAAAAGAAAGACCACTCGTACTCGCCGAACACGCTGCCTGTGCATAAACAGAATCGGTCATAATAGTTAAAACTATAGCTAACAGGATTGCCAAAGACTTGTTGCCAGTCGGCGGATTTTTATTATTGTTATAGAACCACGAGGAAGTAAAGCGACACTCGCTCATCCTCACCCCAACCCTTTCCAGCAGGAGAGGGAGCTTATGGCTACTGTAATCCATTGTTTTATTATGCATAATAGTTATGTAGATACCTATACCCTAAAAAAGAGGGAGCTTAAGCTTAATGTTGCTTTACTTCTAAGCCACCCTATAAATAAGTTCATGGCTTTGCCCCTACACAAGTGAATGTACCCAGATTTGGCAAAGGGTCTTCCATTTCTGGATACGCCACAGCAAATTCGCAGGACTGTCCCTGCCAAGTGGCGCGTAACTTATTATCAGCTTCCATTCCGGTTATAAAAACTTCGCCTTTTAAAGCGGCAGGAAATTCTTCGGTTTGTCCGATGACTTGTACCAATGCACCCGAAGGCACCGGTTTACCATCCGCTAAAAGTAAAGTAAATAATGCCCCGCGTGAACGTTTAATAGCAAAATTCACATCGTAACCGCTACGAAAGAAAGGCACCGCCTCATGTTCCAAATTACTAAATTGGGCATCAAAGGGAAGATCTGCCTGCTCAATGCGGATAGGATTACGCTGGTAGGCACGCAACTGCGGGATTAAAACATCGCCGTTAGCATCAGTAACCCCCACGACTTGATTATCAGAATAGACACGGACATTAGGAATGCCCGGTACATGCACCATGGCAAAACTATTGGTTAAGCGCCGGGAAAACGTGGGCCGTAAGCCCATCATGGCCACGCCGCCGCTGATATTGCCGCGATATCCGGTCTGCCCGCCCGCGTAAGCCACCTCGGCATTATAAAGGCCGACATCGTTTTGCAGATTAACAGCGGCACCAAACTTTTCAGAGCTGCCTTCGGAAGCAATTACCCGATAGCCCATGCCATTACCGCGAGGAATACCCTGCTGGACTTGCAGAGTCGCCAACTTGTTGTTTTGTTGGTCGACACCGCTAAGACTGGCGCTTGTTCTCTCACCCAAGGAGGTTGTAAAGGTCAGCGACAAACTGTCATTGGGCTCGCCATTTAGGGAGCGTAAATAGCCCAGGTTTAAAGCCCCGATATTGCCCAATGACACGTTATAGCTGACAGTCGCCAAATTTACATCCGTTTTATCCCGGTTGTTTTGTTGAATATAACCAAAGCCCAAGCTGCCATAAGGTCCAAAACTGATGCCCGCTGATACGCTACTGATTGCACGGGGTGCCAACGTATCAGCTTGCAAACCGATTTGTGTATAATGTTTACCGGCCAGACGGGTGCTGACGGCAAAATTTAACCACTTAAGTTGACGTTGAAAACTGGCCGCTGCGAGCGGACTTAAGCCATAATCACTGTGGCTACCGGCGACAGAAAGATTAAAAACACCCAGTTCAGGGTATAAATAGCTGCCGCTGCCCCCCAGGGTTTGTTGTCCTTGCAAAAATTCACCATGCGCTTCACCGGTCAATTGATCGCTAAGACCATAACGGTAAGTTCCGGTAGCAAAAGCACGCCCGTAGTCCATACTTGCCATTCCATAATTTTGCCGTATAAAACCGGTTTCATAAGAAAAAGCTTTTATGCCCTGACTTAACAACTGCGGCGTGACGTAATAGGGTTGAGTGATAACTTGTTCCCGTCCCAGTAAATCTTTTACCACAATACGCGCATCGCCTTGCCCGGTCAGTACCGGCACATTGGTAATTGAAAAGGGGCCGACAGGCACTTCAGTTCGCATCTGTAGTGCATTGTTTACAAAAACATCAACCGTAGAGGGTAAAACTGCCTCACCGGTAACCGCTAACGTGGGAAAAGGAATAAAGCGTGGTTGAGTGGTAAAATTGGTCGCCCATTGAATGCCGCCAAAGTGAACGGCACCGCCCCATTGGCCGGCTCGACTGTTTGTATCGCCCAAGCGTAAACTGGTCATTGATTCAGGTATATCGGTAGTCCAGGTACTATCCAAGCGTATAAGCTGCCTGGCCGCACTAAGATCCTTGCCAGCCATGGTCATAATACCGACGCCCCAGCTATTAAATACACCCACTTCGGTGAGAGCACCCAACTGCAATTTTTGCTGGCCATACTGGACAGCGCCATCATAATTTAAAAACCCCCCTAACGTAGAGGCAATCGGTGTTGGAGAGGCCGTCGCATTATCGTAGCTGGTCAATAAAAACAGGTCTGCCGGTGCATCAATTGCAATGGCCTGCATGGCCTCATCCACATGGTAAGTGATTTTTCCAAAGCCATCCAGAGGATAAAAAGCTTCACCTTGATAATCCTGAGGCACCATCTCCGGTAACCGAAAGCGCCAGCGCTGCAAGTCTTTAGCCGCAACCCATACGTGTTTATTCGGATCGCGAAGAAACAAAGCGGACTCCTGCTGATCCTTGCCATTAAAGCTTACCCCCCAAAAAACTTCTTCAAAAGTGATTGCAACCGTCGTTATTGGCAACGCAGAATCGGCTTGTAGCATTCTAACCGGCAGAGACATTAATCCTGTTAACAAGACCAGTTTGCAAACAGCCCTAAAGGCCATAGCATTTTATACAGACGGCTGTCCTTTCGCTCGTGAGGAAGAAGCGCGAAAGCTTCGTTATAGCGCGGGCATGGCCCGCTCCTACAGAAATCATTAATGCGGTGGAGTTCCAGAGTCAGGCAACGATTGGGGATATTTATTACGAATTACCTAACCACTATCCATCCATGATTGTAAGTATTCAAGCCCCCTCGCTATGCTCTCGCCCCCTTTAAAAAGGAGGAGAGGAGAGCATAGCGAGGGGCAGAAGGGGGGACTGAATACTTACGCATGATTTAAAAAGTGGCCAGATATTCGATAAAAAAGATAACGGTTATTTTGACTCAATAGTAATCATGCCTGAATCAAGGTTGCCTTTGTCAGTCTGAGCAAGAACACGCAGATTAACGCCTGAGACCGGTGCCGGAAAACCTTTGACAGGCCAGCTAAGGCTTTGACCAGGCAGAGCATAAGCAGACAATTCCTGTTTGACCAGTTCTTTACCCTCAGCATTCGTCAATTTAAAATTAGCGACCTGAACATGAACACTGCCATTATTGGTCAAACCCAACTCAAGCACGCCCTCGTGTGTACGGTAAAGTTTCCAGATTACGGCGGTTGGCGGTGTAACCGCAGGCATAACAAACACAGGAACACCAATGCGTAAGGTCATCTGCATACCTTGAAAATCAGATTTTGGGGCAGCCGGTGCTTCTGTTAAAAATAATCGGTAGGTCAATTCGCGTTGTGCATCAGGCATACGCCGCAAACCTACACGGACGACTTGCGAACCTCCCGCCGGTATGGTGAAAATAGGGGGCGTTGCAATAATTTCACGGGACGGGGTGTAAATGTCTTTCCCATCCTGCTGTGACCAGCTTGATACTTCTAATTGCAATACCGTTGGTGCAGTGCCGGTATTGCTCACTGTCATAGCACTCACCGACTGACTTGGAGACAGTGTGGCGCGTACAGGATTAACCTGGAAGGAGCCGGCGCTTACCGCACCAGCTCCAGCAAGCAGAAGCACCAGACCAGCAATTGTTTGGCTGAGTACTTGTGTCAACATTAGAATGATATAGTCGCAACCACGGTGTCAGAGTAAGATCCAACTGTCTTATTTTGACCTGGGGTGATAGCAAGATAGACATCCTTTGATTCTAGTAAACCTGTACCCGTATAGCCTAACTTGTTTCCAGCACCATAGCCCCAGATCACCGAATTACCTGAGTCCTGTGATATTGTGTAAGCAAGATATTCACCATCTGTTCCATTTACCATTCTACGTAGAGGTGTATCGGCTGATGAACCGGCATCAGCGTGGCTTCCGTCGCTTAGTGCGATAGATGCTGAAGCGCCATTGGTACATTGCACACTCAAAGTGCCTGTTCCAGATAAAGTGGCTGCATTTGATAGATCAACATTATTAAATGGAGCAGTTGAGGCGGAAAGTGTGCATGTTGATACAACAGTGGCAGAAACAGCCAGATCAGCAGTTTGAGTTCCAGCGAAGCTAGTGGTGGAAAAAGTGCCTGTTACCAGCACAGCGGCAACCGCTAAACCTAGCGTACGAACTTTAAAGAATGAATTTTTTTTCATGATTTTTCTCAAATTAGTCAGTGAATTTAAAAACATTAAACCGGTGTTATTAGTCCATTAGAGTACTGGCTTAACTTGTTTTACGTTTTACGCAGGACAAGATTAACGGATAAAACTCTTAAAAGCACTTACTGAATTGTATCCAAATGTAACAAAGCTTACTAATTGAACCAAAAAATCGGCATACTTCATAGAAGCCCAAAAGTAGTTGATACTTTTTTTATCACAAAAAATATTAATAATCTTTGTAGGTCGGGTTAGGCGCTAGCCGTAACCCGACCTACGCGACTCCTCTACGCAGAATGAACACCGTCCCTATTTTAAATTATCATACGAGTTTAAAAGTAATAATCCATGATAAACTTAAAATACTGAACATCTTCAACTACCGCCCAATGCCCTGCCGCATCAATTTTATGAAAATTCCGTTTCCATTATGAACATCCTCTTTATACATCAGAATTTTCCTGCACAATTCCGGCACTTAGCGCCTGCTTTAGCGGCTGATCCTGCCAACACCGTTGTTGCCATGACCATGAATAAGGAATTGGCTACCGAATGGCATGGCGTAAAGCTCATCTCTTACAATGCCAATAGGAGCTCTACCGCTGGCGTACACCCTTGGTTGAGTGATTTTGAGACCAAAACCATACGCGGTGAAGCGTGTTTTAAAGCGGCACTACAAATGCGCAAGGCAGGCTTTAATCCGGATGTTATTATTGCCCATCCAGGGTGGGGAGAAAGCCTGTTTATCAAGGATGTCTGGCCACAGGCAAGACTTAAGATTTACTGTGAATTTTTCTATCACGCACAAGGTGCCGATGTGGGTTTTGACCCTGAATTTAGTCCTGAGGATGAAGCCGAGATCTGTCGCATACGCCTTAAAAACATCAATAACTTCCTGCATTTTGAAGTAGCCGATGCCGGTATTTCGCCCACACATTGGCAAGCCAGTACCTTTCCGGAATCGTTTCGCAGCAAAATTACTGTCATGCATGACGGTATCGACACCGACGCTATAACGCCTAATTCATCTGTCAGCCTGACATTCAGCTCGGCAGACGGCGATCTTATACTCACTAAAGCTGCCGAAGTGATTACCTTTGTCAATCGCAACCTGGAGCCGGTGCGGGGTTACCATATCTTTATGCGGGCACTGCCGGCTTTACTAAAACGCCGCCCGAATGCACAGGTATTGATCGTCGGCGGGGATGATGTCAGTTACATGGCCCCCCCTAATGCAACTCAAACATGGAAAGATATTTTTATCCATGAAGTGCGGCCACAAATCAGTGATGCCGACTGGAAACGACTTCACTTTCTTGGCAAAGTGCCCTACGACATTTTTATTCCATTACTACAACTATCAACCGTACATGTTTATCTGACGAATCCATTTGTATTAAGCTGGAGCCTGTTGGAAGCCATGAGTGCAGGCTGCGCCATTGTAGCCAGTGATACACAACCCTTACACGAAGCCATTCACCATGATGATACCGGGCGATTGATTAATTTTTTTGATTCAGAGGGCTTGGCAAACGAAGTATGCGCCTTACTGGATGATTCTGCTGCCAGAGCAAGGTTAGGTGCCAATGCGCGTGCCTTTGCGGTAGCTAATTATGATTTAAAAACGGTTTGCTTGCCCCGGCAATTACAATGGGTAACGGCCGCATAAACTCGGGTGTAAGACGCGCAGCGTTGCACTCTACCGAATGAAATATCGCAACCGTTTTTGTATTTAGAAATCCTGTAAACACCGAATGGTGCAATTCTAATGGCGAAATCAACCGTAGGGGTAGATTGTTTCTACCCTGATAATACGCAGCATCACAGAGGGCAGAAAATTTTCTGCCCCTACAGTATTGGCAACATTGTAAACACCGAATGGTGCAGTTCTGATGGGGAAATCAACCGTAGGGGTAGATTGTTTCTACCCTGATAATACGGAGCATAATAATGGGCAGAAAATTTTCTGCCCCTACAGTATTGGCAACCCTGTAAACACCGAATGGTGCAGTTCTGATGGGGAAATCAACCGTAGGGGTAGAACATTTTCTACCCTGAT
>CAIQND010000512.1 GCA_903873045.1 uncultured Methylococcaceae bacterium
GTCTGAGTACTTCTCTTAAATTTCGCATTGCTGTTCTCTTCGCTGACATTATCTTCTCCACATAAACGGAAAAGGATAGTCTGGGTTGATAAACAATGCGTTAGGCGGGATTCTGGCATCTTGAACACCTATTCTGGCAAGCTGAACACCTATTCTGGAAAATCCAGAAAAGTGTTCAGCTTGAAACCAGAATCAGTGTTCAACTTGTTTCAGAATAGGTGTTCAGATTGGAGCAGAATGGGTGTTCAGGTTGAGCCAGAATATGCACAAGTCTGGAGCTGCACAATGGCTTAATGGACAGATTAGGTTCTGTGGCATCTACTTCAAGTGCTGGGATAGCTACGGCTTAAGCCAATACGATTTTAGAAGCGGATCATTCAGCCAGGATGCCAGAGGCCGCTGGTATTTCAATATCGTAGTGCATGTTGAAATTGAAGAAAGAGTTTCTGGTAATGGTCAAGTAGGCATTGACCTTGGCCTAAAAACAACGGCCACTTGCTCAAATGGCGATACTTTAGATCGTCAAAATTGCTATCGAAACAGTGAAGAAAAACTGGGTACGGCTCAACGTGCCAATAAAACCAAACAGATTAAAAACATCCACGCCAAGATTAAAAACCGTCGTGCGGATGCGCTACACAAGTTCAGCAACAAAATAGTAAAAGAAAACAGTTTAATCGTCGTCGGCAACGTCAGCGCGTCCGGTCTTGCTAAAACTACTATGGCTAAATCCGTTTTAGATGCAGGGTGGGCGATGCTTAAAGTACAACTTGATTATAAATCCAAAGGGATGCAAGGTGTATTCATGGAAGTCAACGAAGCATACACTACTCAAGCGTGTTCGTGCTGTGGCTGCATAAGCTCCAGTAGTCCGAAAGGTAGGCGCGATCTTGGAATAAGAGAATGGATTTGTGCCGAGTGTGGCACTACGCATGATAGAGATATTAATGCGGCCAAGAACATTCTCTCTCTGGGGCATCAGAGACTAGCAGTAGGAATCCCCGTCCTTTAGGGCGGGGAGGATGTCAATGTAATTTCATATCCAGCGTATTTTGCATGAAAATGAGGTGGGGCATGGTCATCCCAATACATGGCAATGATTATTCCAAGAAATCGGCTTATGACGGGCATCAAAGTACACTCTTACTTTATAAATACCAACTAATTTTGCCATACTCAGCCAAAATAGTCGTCCTAATTTAAGTGCGGCTCTAAAATGCTGGAGCGTTAAGTCAGGCATTTAAGTTTATTGTGACCCCAGTTATTTACCAGGAAAGGCTCCTTCAGGTGTTATTGCGGGAGTGTTCTATTAAGACCGCTGTGGCAATGGCGGTAGACATTACGGGTGTTAGAAAAAAGCTTTTATATCAGGCAGCACTGGAAATGACTAAAGAAAAAGACGCTTAGTTATTGCGCTAGTTATGTGTGATAAATAAGTTCAATTACCCTCTGTTTCTACAGGCCAATACTGCAAAAATTAAATGGTGTTGGAGCAGTTGTTTAATTTATCGGATTGGCGATGGGATGATAATACGGTATAATAAGCGTTGAAAGAGTCGGCTGGACAGTCGCTGTTTTATCATCATGATAAGATGGAGGAAAGTCCGGGCTCCATTGGGCAGGGTGCCAGGTAACGCCTGGGAGGCGTGAGCCTACGGAAAGTGCCGCAGAAAATAAACCGCCTGTCATTTATGACAGGTAAGGGTGAAAAGGTGCGGTAAGAGCGCACCGCGCAACTGGTAACAGAAGTGGCATGGTAAACCCCACCCGGAGCAAGATCAAATAGAGGGACAGACGCGTGGCCCGCGCGGTTCCTGGGTAGATTGCTTGAGCTGCAGGGTGACTTGCAGCCTAGATGAATGACTGTTCTCGACAGAACCCGGCTTATAGGCTGACTCTTTCTTTATTTATTATGTGTTGTGTCTCAGTGAGTTTTAGGTCTCATTTTTGTTGTTAGATGCCAATAACAGGTATCTAACATGATGTTTAAAGACTGCCGGGTAAATAGTGCGGCAATATCCCTCCTCAAAATCCCCTTTTGCATTAAAAAATTCAATAGGATCCACGGGCTATTACTTAAAGTATTATCTTAGCAACATCAATTAACCATCTGATAAAGCATAGAATTTGTTTTGCTGTGTTTTGTGTGGTGAGTCCTCATTAAGAAAGTGATGTAAGTCATTGTCAAAAAAGAAAGACTTTAAATGAAATCATTCTTGACTAAGAGCTGTTTGGAATTTATAGTGCTTCCAAGTGGTAAAAAAGTGGTGAAAAGTGGGTTTTTTAGAGTTTTTTGAGGTGGATTTTGTTTCGTGGCATCAGTTCAATCAACTTGGACGATAAAGGACGTCTTGCAATTCCAACCCGTTACCGGGAAGAATTACAGGATTGTTGTGAGCGTCAAATGGTGGTGACGGTTGCAGTAAACGAACGCTGTATCGGAGAAAATGGCTGTTTATGGCTTTATCCACTCCCTGAATGGGAAAAACTTGAGCTTACCATCAGTAAATTACCGACTTTAAATAAAATGGCCGGCAAGTTAAGACGCTTTGTTATAGGTAACGCGTCTGAATGCGAAATGGACGGGCAGGGACGCTTGCTATTGCCGGAAAAACTCAGGAAGTTTGCCGGTATTGACAAGAAAATTGTCTTGGTCGGTCAGCTTAACAAGTTTGAAATATGGAATGAAAGTGCCTGGGCAGCCAAAGAGAAAGAATGGCTGAATGGCGATGATAATGAAGGCCTGGAAGAGCTAGGGTCTTTATCTTTTTAAATTACGGGAGATTGTTGGTGGAACATTTACCCGTTATGTATGCGGAAGCCCTGCAGCAGTTGGCGATCAAAAAAGACGGTATTTATCTCGATTGTACGTTTGGACGTGGCGGGCATAGTCAGGGTATCCTGAATTTGCTGGGTCCAACTGGTCAATTGCTGGCTTTTGATCGTGATTCGGACGCGATAAATTCAGATTATGCGCAAGCCATGCTTGCGGACGAGCGCTTTAAATTAAAGCATAGCTGTTTTTCACAATTGGAAAATATAGTCGAAAGCGCAGGGTTGGTCGGAAAAGTCGATGGTATTTTACTGGACTTGGGCATGTCGTCGCCACAACTTGATAATCCGGAAAGGGGTTTCAGCTTTTTGCGGGATGGTCCGTTGGATATGCGTATGGACGGCAGTACGGGGATTTCGGCTGAACAATGGTTAGCGAGTGTCGACGAGAAAGATCTGGTCAAGGTTTTATTTGAGTATGGTGAAGAAAAGTTTGCACGACGGATAGCGCGAGCGATAGTTGAACAAAGGGCGCAAGCACCTATTACAACAACCCGGCAATTGGCGTTACTGATTGAAAATGCAGTCTCTGTCAGGGAGAAGCATAAGCACCCGGCAACCCGGACGTTTCAAGCAATACGTATTGAAATTAATGGGGAGCTGGATGAGTTAAAGGTTGTTTTAGAGCAGTCTGCGCGAGTACTGAAACCGGAAGGACGTTTGGTGGTCATTTCTTTTCATTCGCTTGAAGACAGGATTGTTAAACGCTTTATTAGAAATGAATCCGGAGCCAAATATAATCCGGGTAAATTGCCTATAAAGGAAGTGGATATTGCTAAAGGTATTTTAAAGAAAGTGAGTAAAGCGTTGAAAGCGGATGCCCAGGAAATCAGACAAAATCCAAGAGCCAGAAGTGCAGTCATGCGAGTCGCCGAGAGAGTTTAAGTGGTTATAAATCGACTTTTAGGTGTCGCAGGCATTGTGCTTTTATTATCAGCTTTAGCGGTTATTTATAGCAAATACTACTCACGTTTGATTTTTATTGAGATCCAAAAACAGGAAAAATCCCTGGATCAGTATGAAATTGAATGGGGGCAGATGCAATTGGAGCTAACGATGCTGGCTGAACAAAATAGGGTAGAGCTAGTGGCTCGCGAGCAATTGAAGTTGGTGATGCCTTTAAGAGAAAAAATTATTTATATAAAACCGTAAATGTTAGATTTTCGAGTTAGAAGTACGGCAAAACAACCGAGCGACAATTTTTCAGGTAGAAGAAAATTTTTGGTTGTTTTTATGATGGGCTGCATGTTGGTATTGACCGGTCGTGCCATTGATTTACAAGTCCTGAACAAACAGTTTCTTAAAGCTCAGGGTGATATGAGGCAAGTTGATGAAGTCTCTATTTCTGCATACAGAGGCATGATTAAAGACAGGAATGGTGATCCTTTGGGAATTAGTACGCCTGTTGAGTCTATTTGGATAAATCCACGAGAGCTTAAATTTGCAAAAGAAGACCAGTTAAGAGTGATGGAAAAGCTGTTGAATTTGCCAGCGGGTAAAGTCACTGAATGGATTAAGGAAGATTCGCGCAGACAATTTCTTTATATAGCACGTAGGGTTAATCCACAGCTGGGTGATCAAGTTAAAGAGTTAAAGCTTGGAGGCGTTTATTTTGAACGTGAATTCAAACGTTTTTATCCTACCGGCGGGGTTTCTGCGCATATCGTTGGCTTTACCAATGTTGATGATATTGGGCAGGCAGGAATGGAATCCGGTTATGAAAACTTATTAAAAGGCAATTCAGGCAGTAAACGGGTCATCAGGGATGGGCAGCGTCGAATTATTGCCGATATAGAAAATATAAAAGAACCTGTTTCTGGAAAAAATCTTGAGTTAAGTATTGATCAGCGTATTCAATATCTGGCGTATCGGGAGTTGCAGTTAGCGGTGACTGCCAATAAAGCAAAATCAGGTGCTTTGGTGGTATTGGATGCAAAAAATGGCGAAATCTTGGCGGCCGTTAATCAGCCCTCGTTTAATCCGAATACCAGAAATAATTTGAAGGAAAGTTTATACAGAAACCGGGCTATTACCGACATATTTGAACCGGGTTCAACGGTTAAGCCTTTTGTAGTCGCAGCCGCTTTAGACGGTGGTTACGTAAGTCCTAATGCAACTTTTGCGACTCAGGGAACGTATCAAATCGGACGCAATACGGTTAAAGATGTGCATAATTACGGCACCCTGGATTTAACGCACGTACTAAAAAAATCCAGTAATGTTGCGGTTAGCATGATGGCACTGAAAATGCCGCCGAAATATTTTTGGGGTGTTTATCATCAGCTTGGCTTTGGCGTTTCAGCGGGCTCAGGTTTTCCGGGTGAAGCCAGTGGTACGATGCGTGATTATAAAAAATGGAGTGATTTTGATCGCGCGATTATGTCCTTCGGTTATGGCCTGAGTAGTTCGGCGTTGCAGTTGGCAAGAGCTTATACGGCATTGGCAGATGACGGTATTTTGCATTCAGTGAGCTTGCTGAAGCGTGAGGAAGATGATGATGCCGTTCGGGTATTTTCAGCTAAAACGGCCAAGAGTGTTAGAAAGATGATGGAAACCGTACTGATGAAAGATGGTACGGCTTATGAAGCCAGAGTGGACGGTTACACGGCAGCCGGTAAAACCGGGACGGTAAAAAAAGCTTCCGGTTCCAGAGGCTATACCGAGAAGAGTTATTTTGCTGTTTTTGCCGGAATGGCACCGGCCAGTGATCCGCGCTTGATTGTTGTTGTTATGATTGATGAACCTTCTGCCGGACAGTACTACGGTGGCTTGGTTTCAGCGCCAGTTTTTTCTAAAGTGATGGCTGGCGCATTGAGGGTGTTGGAAGTTGCCCCTGATAAGGAAGAAACTATGCCCGTTTTGTTAACGCAAAAAAGCAGGTAATACGACTGATGAGACTGAAAGAACTGCTGGAAGGAATGCTGTTACTGCCAAACACAGATATGGGAGCGATCGGTGATGCCCTCATTACCGGACTGGCTTTGGATAGCAGGAAGGTCGTTGAGGGCAATTTGTTTATTGCCTTGTCAGGCGCTAACCAGCATGGCTTGACTCATGTTGAACAGGCGATTGATAAGGGCGCCTGTGCGGTTATTTTTGACCCGTCCGGGAGTAGTAAGCAACTAATAGCACTGGGTAATCCGATACCGATGATTGCGGTAGCCGATTTGGGTTTGAAGTTGGGTGATATAGCCGCCCGTTATTATGGCAATCCTTCCGGTTTTATGGCGGTGATTGGCATCACCGGAACTAATGGCAAGACATCATGTAGTCAGTTTTTAAGTCAGATGCTGGATGCGTGCGGAATCATCGGCACCCTGGGTTGGGGCGAGTGGGGCGCGTTGAGTAAAACGCTTAATACCACACCTGATGCTTTGGAAACCCAAAGAATACTGGCTGAATTGCTAAAAGATAACAAAAAAACAGTAGCGATGGAGGTTTCATCGCACGGTTTGGATCAGGGCAGGGTTAATGGCGTTATCTTTAAAGGCGCTGTATTTACCAATATTAGCCGGGATCATTTAGATTATCACGGCACTATGGAAGCCTATCTGCAAGCCAAGTTGACGCTACTCAACAAGCCTGGCTTGGCTTTTGCCGTAGTCAATCTGGATGATGATTATAGCGACCGGATTATTGCCGCAGTACCTGAAGGTGTTGCTTTATGGGGCATTAGCGTTCAGGGAAAAACGGTGGCTTCCTGCAAATGCGTCAGAGCAGAAGTTATTGTGCATAAAGTGGATGGTATTGAATTTGACGTTTGCTGGCGGGAAGACCGTCTACGGGTAAACGTACCGCTTTATGGTGATTTTAATACCGAGAATGTCCTAACCGTTCTGGCTGTGATGCTTGCTATGGGGTTGTCAATGACTGAGGCGGTAAAAAAATTACCTTATATAAAGCCGGTTACAGGACGTATGGAACGATTTGGCGGAGCTGGGCAGCCGCTGGTTTTTGTAGATTATGCACATACACCCGATGCGCTGGATAAGGTTTTATCCAGCTTGAGGAAGCATTGCAGTCAGGCTTTATGGGTGGTGTTCGGCTGTGGTGGCAACCGGGACAAGGGTAAGCGTCCACAAATGGGGCGTATTGCCGAGCAATGGGCAGATCATGTGATTGTCACTGATGACAATCCGCGTTTTGAAAATGGATTGGCTATCGTTAATGATATTTTAGCGGGTTGTAGTGATCCTGTTGGGCAAAATGCTTACGGTAAAGTAGAGGTCATTCAAAACAGGGAGCAGGCAATACAAAATGTGCTGGCTAGAGCTTCAGAAACGGATTGTATTGTGATTGCAGGTAAAGGCCATGAGCATTATCAGGAAATCAATGGCGTGCAAACAGCATTCAGTGATAGCCAGGTTGTGATTGACGCATTAAAAATGAGAGCCGTATAAAAATGAAAATGATGCTGAGTGACTGTGCAAAAGCGGTGCAAGGGAAACTCGTTGGGGAAGATGTTGCTATTAACGGTGCCAGCATAGACACGCGGGCCATTAAGCCGGGGCAACTTTATATTGCCATTAAAGGGCACAACTTTGATGGCAATGAGTTTGTCGGGCAAGCGGAAAAAGCCGGAGCAATCGCGGCTATTGTGCATAACGGTGTTAAGCCAAACGTCTCGCATATTGTCGTTGATGATACCCGGTTAGCCTTGGCTAAGTTGGCTGGAGCATGGCGGCAATCGCTGTCTGCGCGGGAAAACGAGACACTTTCGGTAGTCGGCATTACGGGCAGTAACGGCAAGACCACCGTTAAGGAAATGATGGCGGCCATATTGGCTGTTAATGCGCAGGTTCTGTTTACTCAGGGTAACCTGAATAATGATATTGGCGTGCCTTTGACGTTATTGCTCCTGAATGAGCAGCATCGCTATGCAGTCATTGAGATGGGTGCAAATCATGCGGGAGAAATTGCCTATACCAGCACTTATGCGCAGGCTGACGTGGTGATTATTACCAATGCAGGCGCGGCGCATATAGAAGGTTTCGGAAGTCTTGAGGGCGTTGCCAAAGCGAAAGGTGAAATCTTTGAGACGCTTAAAAAAGATGGAATTGCCATTATTAATCAGGATGATGACTATTTTTACTATTGGCAAGCACTCGCAGTCAATAGAAGTGTACTATCATTTGGTTTGAGTGACCGTGCCAATGTAACGGCTATAGCGATTAAAACAGAAATTTATGATAACGCATTTGTTACCACTTTTAAACTGATTACCGCACTGGGCACGATTGATATTATTTTAAAACTGGCGGGGCAGCATAATGTGGTTAACGCCTTGGCGGCCAGTGCAGCAAGCCTGGCCTTGGGAATAAACCTGCAACAGATTAAACAAGGCCTGGAAAGTGTAAAGCCGGTAACCGGCAGGTTGCAGCCTTTGGTGGGTCGGTTGGGCAATATTATTATTGATGATACCTATAATGCCAATTCGGCTTCTTTAAAAGCCGGTCTTGATGTATTGGCTAATTTTACGGGAAAGCCTTGGTTGGTATTGGGTGCCTTCGGTGAATTGGGGCCGGATAGCCAAAAAATGCACGAAGACATGGGCGCGTGTATTAGAGCAAGCGGCGTTGTAAGGTTATTGGCTGTTGGCGAGGATAGCAAGAATACGGTTGAAGCTTTTGGTAAAGGAGCTACTTTTTTTGAGAAACAACAAGATTTGATTGACGTGTTAAAACAAGAATTAAAAGGCGATGAAACGATTTTGATTAAAGGCTCACGAGCGCAGCACATGGAAAATGTAGCCGCCGCTTTAGTTGAAAACTTCAGGAATTAAAAGATGTTACTTTATTTTGCAGATTATTTAATGACCTTTGATGGCGGTTTCAGGGTATTTCATTACCTGACCTTTCGGGCCATTTTGGGTGCATTAACCGCATTGTTGATTTCTTTTGTTATCGGGCCGGTAATGATTAGAAAGTTAAGTGCTAAAAAAATCGGGCAAAGCATCCGTGAACTAGGACCGCAATCACATTACGAAAAATCAGGAACGCCCACGATGGGTGGAGCGTTAATACTGGTTGCCATTGCTATTAGTACGTTGCTGTGGGCGGATCTAAGTAATCGATATATATGGGTCATCCTATTGGTAACCATGGGCTATGGTGTCATCGGCTTTATTGATGACTATAGGAAAGTTGTCAAGCGCAATAGTGATGGTTTATCGGCTAAAGCCAAGTATTTGGCGCAATCAGTCATAGGCTTAACGGCAGCGATCTTTTTGTATAAAACAGCCATTTTACCGGCAGAAACCCAACTCATCGTCCCCTTTTTTAAGGACTTTATGCTGGATATGGGCTGGATGTATATCGTACTGACCTATTTTGTTATTGTTGGAACCAGTAACGCCGTCAACTTGACTGATGGTCTGGATGGTTTGGCCATTATGCCAACGGTGATGGTTGCAGCGGGTTTGGGTATTTTTGCCTATTTATCGGGGCATGTCACTTTTTCAAGTTATCTGGCTATTCCTTATTTGCCCAATGCCGGTGAATTGATTGTTTTTTGTGCCGCTTTAGTGGGTGCCGGTTTAGGTTTTTTATGGTTTAACGCTTATCCCGCGATGGTGTTTATGGGGGATGTTGGCGCATTGGCGTTGGGTGCCGCTTTAGGCGTGTTGGCGGTGTTGGTCAGGCAAGAAATTGTCTTGATGATTATGGGCGGCGTTTTCGTAATGGAAACCTTATCCGTGATTATTCAGGTTGCCTCTTTCAAATTGACTGGAAAGCGGGTGTTTCGGATGGCACCGATACACCATCATTTTGAATTGAAAGGATGGCCGGAACCTAGAGTTATCGTGCGCTTCTGGATTATCACCGTTATTTTGGTGCTGATCGGATTGGCAACTTTAAAATTGAGATAAAAATGGATAGCTTAGCGATTTTAAACGCGTTAAAAAAGAACTTTGCACTGGAACCACAAAGCGCCAAAGTTGTGGTAGTGGGTCTTGGAGATACCGGTATTTCGGTTGCCCATTATTTACAAAAACTGGGATTTAATTTTGCCATTACCGATAGTCGCGCGAAGCCGCCGTTGATAGATGCCTTTTTTGAAGTGATGCCTGATACCCCTGTTTTTACCGGTGGTTTTGATGAGGCGGCTTTTAAGGTCGCAACACATTTGGTGGTCAGTCCAGGGGTTGCGCTAACTGAAAAATCGATTGTCAAAGCCGTCGCTAATGGCACAAAGATAATCAGCGATATTGATTTGTTTGCTTGTTCGGTTAACGTACCGATTATTGCCATTACCGGATCAAACGGTAAAAGTACGGTTACTACCATGGTTGGCGAAATGGCCAAATGCGCTGGAAAAAAGGTGGGCGTAGGCGGCAATTTGGGTACACCGGCTTTGGAATTACTGGAGCAGGAGGCAGACTTGTTTGTATTGGAGCTTTCAAGCTTTCAGCTCGAACGAACCACGGCATTAAACGCAGTTGCTGCAACAGTGCTTAATGTTTCTGCCGATCATCTTGATCGTCATAACGATATAGCCGATTACGCGCACGAAAAACAAGGCATTTTTAAAGGTGACGGCATCATGGTCATTAATGTTGATGACCCTGTTGTTGATGCGATGCGGGAAGCCGGTAGACGACTGTTTACGTTTTCGATAAAAAAAGAAGCTGATTTTTACATTGCCGGCCAGAATAATGTCGAGTATCTGATGCACAATAAACAGTGCTTAATGCCACTGGCGCAATTACCGCTTGAAGGTCGTCATAATGCAGCTAATGCATTGGCTGCATTGGCTCTAGGGGGCTCTGTAGGATTAGATGAGCAAGTCATGTGTAATGCGTTGAAAACATTTAAAGGCTTGGAACACCGTATGCAGCGTGTCGCAGAAATACGCGGTGTCACTTGGGTAAACGATTCAAAGGCAACCAATATTGGTGCCTGCGTTGCCGCATTGGAAGGTTATGAGCGCAAAGTCATTCTGATTGCAGGCGGTGATGCCAAAGGCGCAGATATGAACGAATTGACACCGGCCATAAAAGAAAAAGCAAAATGTGTCGTTTTAATGGGCAAGGATGCGGACTTGATAAAACAGGCATTGAATGATTGTGTGCCCGTTTATATGGCCGAAAACATGGCGGAAGCTGTAAAAATTTCCGCCAGTCTTGCGACGGCCGGTGACAGTGTGTTGTTGTCGCCAGCCTGTGCTAGTCTTGATCAGTATAAAAATTATAAAGATAGAGGCGATCAATTTTCTAAAGCCGTATTGGGCTTGCTGGCATGAGCAATCGCGCGAAGACATCACGCATCGGGCGGTTTCATTTTGACCCTTTGTTGCTTGTGGTGACGATGAGTTTATTGCTCATTGGTTATGTAATGGTGGCATCATCATCATTGCATTTGGGCGTAAAAATGACTGGCAGCAGTTTTTACTATCCGCTCAGACAGTCGCTGCATATAGGTCTTGGGCTTTTTTTAGGGACATGCGTTGCCTTTACCCCTATCCGTGTTTGGGAAAAATCGGGACAGTCGTTGTTTATAGTCGGTTTATTATTACTGGTGATTGTCCTGATACCCGGTCTTGGGGTAAAGGTTAACGGCAGTACCCGCTGGTTGTCTCTAGGCGGTTTGCGAATACAGGTATCAGAAGTCGTTAAATATTTCTCTGTTATTTATATGGCAGGGTATGTGACCCGACATCAGCAATCAATTCGGGAATCGGCTTTTGGCTTGATTAAACCGTTAATTTTGTTTTCAGTGGCTAGCGTATTGTTGTTAATGGAGCCCGATTTTGGTTCCGCCGTGGTGATATTAATTATTGCCATGGGCATTATGTTTTTAGCGGGAGCACGACTGTCGCAATTTATTATGCTGTTGTCCTTTGTGGGCGTGCTGGCCGGGTTGTTGGTTTATTTTGAACCGTATCGCATGAAACGCGTGACCAGCTTTATGAATCCGTGGGCAGATGCCAAAGATACCGGTTATCAATTGGTGCATGCGCTTATCTCATTTGGACGTGGCGAGTGGTTGGGTGTGGGCTTGGGAAGCGGTATACAAAAACTGTTTTATTTGCCTGAGGCGCATACCGATTTTTTATTTTCAGTCATCGGTGAAGAGCTTGGCTTGCTTGGCGTACTGACTGTTATTGGTTTGTTTTCTTTGTTGGTCTGGCGAACGTTTGAGATAGGCGTGGCCGCAGAACAAGCCGGGGAACGGTTTTCTGCCTTTATTGCTTATGGCCTGGGTATCTGGTTTGGGTTTCAGGCATTCGTCAATATGGGCGTTAATATGGGCATTTTGCCAACCAAAGGACTGACTTTACCATTAATGAGTTATGGCGGCGGCAGTATGATGATTATGTGTTGCGCGGTTGCGTTGTTATTCCGTGTGCAAAGCGAAGTGGCTGAGATTAATGCCAACACGCCAAAAGAAAGGTCGAAATGGGCAAGCGTATAGTGATCATGGCCGGTGGAACCGGCGGGCATGTTTTTCCGGCACTGGCTGTCGCAGAATTGTTAAAAGAGCAAGGCTGGCAGGTGAGTTGGTTGGGTACGCAGAAGGGCTTGGAAAGTCGGGTGATTCCAGCCAGCGGTATTGAAATCGACTGGTTATCCGTTGCCGGTGTGCGCGGCAAAGGTTTGACAGCAAAAATAACGGCGGTGTTTATGTTGTTAAAAGCCGGTGTACAGGCCATGACAATATTGCGCAAGCGTAAACCGGATGTCGTGCTGGGTATGGGTGGATTTGTTGCAGGGCCCGGTGGGTTGATGGCAAAGCTGTTGGGTTTGCCTTTGGTCATTCATGAACAAAACCGGATTCCAGGCACTACTAATCGATTGCTTGCTCGCTGGTCTAACCAAGTATTAGAGGCATTTCCTGACAGTTTTAATGCAAAAATCAAAGCAAAATGTACCGGAAATCCTTTAAGAAAACAGTTTCTTACAGCCTTGGAAAATGATCGTCAGCAGTCTGAAGATGAAGTCAGGATATTTGTTTTTGGTGGCAGTCAGGGTGCTCAAATATTAAATGAAACAGTGCCTGAAGCGATTGCTGAATTGCTAAGCACCGGTTTGCAAACACAAGCCGTGCAAATAAAGCATCAAACCGGCGCTGCCATGTTGTCCCAAGTTGAAAGTCGCTATCAGGATTTAGCTATTAAAGCAGAAACCAGTGCCTTTATTGAGGACATGGTGGCGGCTTATCAATGGGCTGATTTGGTGATATGCAGGGCAGGTGCCATGACGGTTAGTGAGGTTTCGGCAATGGGTATTCCGGCTATTTTTATACCGTTACCGGGCGCTATTGATGATCATCAAACGGCCAATGCCCGTTATTTAACGGATGCTGGTGCAGGACTACTATTGAGGCAAAAAGATTTGAATCCGGTAACACTGGCTGAACAGATAACAGAGGCACTTAAAAAATTGCCTGCAATGAGCACTGCTGCAAAACACTGTGCGCGTTTGGACGCAACCGCTGTTGTCGCTGGCTATTGCAGCACTGAGGCGGGACTATGAAAATTCCGGCCAGTACGCACGCCGCCTCTACCTTCGGTAATATCGAACGCATCCATTTTGTGGGTGTAGGCGGGACAGGCATGAGCGGTATCGCTGAGGTCTTGTCCAACCTGGGTTATAAAGTGTCGGGTTCGGATATAAAAGCAAGTGCGGTAACGCAACGGCTCGCAGATTTGGGGGTGACGATTACTATTGGACATAAGCGGGAAAATGTTACGAAAGCGGATGTGGTGGTTGCTTCAACGGCCATCGATCGTAGTAATGAAGAAATTGACCAGGCTTATCTTAATAGAACTCCGGTTATTCCGCGTGCCGAAATGCTGGCCGAGTTAATGCGCTTTCGCTTTGGTATTGCCGTCGCGGGTACGCATGGCAAAACCACCACAACCAGTTTGACAGCCAGTATTTTGGCTGAAGGTGGATTAGATCCTACGTTTGTTATTGGCGGGCGTTTAAATAGTGCAGGCACTAATGCCAAGCTGGGTTTGGGGAACTATTTGGTGGCTGAAGCGGATGAAAGTGATGCGTCATTTTTATACCTCCAGCCCATGATGGCAGTGGTCACCAATATAGACCAAGATCACATGGAAACTTACCAGAACAGTTATCAACGGTTAAAAGATACGTTTGTAGAATTTTTACATCATTTGCCTTTTTATGGATTGGCGGTGATGTGTCTGGATGACGAAGGCGTAAGAGAGATTTTGCCTCAGTTATCCAAGCCGGTTATTACCTATGGCGTTCATGAAGACGCGGATATTCGTGCCGTAGATATTAAACAAGACGGCATGCTGACAACGTTTAGTGTTATTCGTCGAGGAGATTATCCGCTGTTGCAGGTGACGTTAAATATGCCGGGTTGGCATAACATGCTTAATTCCTTGGCGGCTATTGCCGTAGCAACGCGACTGGCGGTTGCTGATGCGGCCATCGTTAAAAGTCTGGGTGCATTTAAGGGGGTTGGCAGACGTTTTCAGGTTCAGGGTGACTTGGCCATTGATGGCGGCAAGCTAACGCTGGTTGATGATTACGGACATCATCCCCGAGAAATTGCGGCAACCCTGGAGGCCTTGTGTCAAGCTTGGCCTGACAGACGCTCGGTAATTATTTTTCAGCCGCATCGGTATACGCGAACTCGCGATTTATTTGAAGATTTTGTACAGGTACTGTCGACCGTTGACGTGCTGATTCTGATGGATGTTTATTCCGCAGGCGAAGCAGAAATTGCAGGCGCAGACGGTAGGGCATTAAGCCGTGCCATTCGTATTCGTGCTCAAGTTGATCCGGTATTTGTTGATGACTGGCAAGAGCTGCCCAAAATATTGGCGGGTATCGTCAGGCCGGATGATGTGATTTTGACGATGGGAGCCGGTAACGTTGGGCAGATTGCTACCCAATTACCCGAATTGCTAACGGAAGCACTTGCGTGTCGGGCATCGTCACCACAGACCCGTTCGATATGAAAGGACGCTTATTAAGCAATGAAAAACTGGCTAAATATACCAGTTGGCGCGTAGGCGGGTCTGCGGATCGGCTTTATATCCCGTTTGACAAGCAGGATTTGTGTGAGTTTCTAACGACGTTACCTGCCTCGGAACCGGTGTTTTGGATGGGGTTGGGCAGTAATTTATTGGTCAGGGATGGCGGTATCCGAGGGACCGTTATTAATACCAAAGGACGCTTGAAAGAAATGAAGCGTGCCGAAGATGGCTCGGTTTATGTTGAAGTGGGTGTTCCTTGTGCACATGTGGCTCGTTTTTGTGCCGAACAAGGTTTGATGGGGGCCGAGTTTTTGGCCGGTATACCCGGAACCATGGGCGGCGCTTTAAAAATGAACGCGGGTGCCTTCGGCGGAGTGACTTGGGGCATTGTTAAACAGGTAGAAATGATTGGTCGGTCGGGTAATATAGCGTTTCGAAATCCCGATGATTTTAAAGTGGGTTACCGCTCTGTAAAAGGCATTGAAAACGAATGGTTTCTGAGTTGCCGGTTAGTATTGCCGCAAGGTGATACGGTGGCCAGTCAGCAAAAAATAAAAGGCTTTTTGGAAACGAGGGCAAAAACACAGCCAACTAATCAACCGAGTTGCGGATCGGTATTTAGAAATCCGGAAGGTGATTACGCGGCAAGATTAATAGAGCTGACAGGATTGAAAGGGTTTGCGATGGGGGGTGCCAAGGTATCCGAAAAACATGCCAATTTTATTGTAAATACGGGTAATTCCTCCGCAGCTGATATAGAAAACTTAATTTACTGGGTTCAAGATAAAGTAAAGGAGCGTCAAGGTGTGGAATTGCTGACTGAGGTTTGTATGGTAGGTGAAGTTGAAGTTGAAGTAATGCGAACTGACACGTCTAATCCGGAAAAATTTGGACGTGTTGCCGTATTAATGGGTGGGTCGGCCGCAGAACGGGTGGTTTCGCTAAGAAGTGGTAAAGCCGTTTATGATGCCTTAAAACGTAAAGGTGTGGATGCTGTTGCCATTGATGTGACCGGCAGCCCTATCGATGCCTTGAGCGGAATAAAAGTGGATCGGGTATTTAATATCATTCATGGTCGCGGCGGTGAAGACGGCGTGCTTCAGGGTGTCCTGCAGGTCATGCGCATTCCTTATACCGGCAGTGGCGTGATGGCTTCTGCATTAACAATGGATAAACTTAGAACCAAATTATGCTGGCAAGGATACGGACTGGTAACACCCAAATGGTGTTTATTGCAGGATGAAAATGATCTGGAGGCCTGTATTGAAAAACTGGGATTTCCGGTTATTGTCAAGCCTGCCCAAGAGGGTTCGAGTATAGGTATGAGTAAGGCCAACTCACGGGACGAGTTGTCTAAAGCACTGCAAGTCGCCTTGGAGTATCGTTGTGATGTTTATGCGGAAAGCTGGGTTACCGGTAAGGAATATACGGTTGCGGTATTAAATGACGAGGCTTTGCCGGTTATTCGTTTGGAATCGCCCCATACCTTTTATGATTACGAAGCAAAATATAATGCGACGACCACCCAATATCACTGTCCTTGTGGCTTGGATCAAGAGCAGGAGTTGTTTTTGAGAAACCTGGCGGTAACCGCGAGTAAAGTAGTGGGCGCAAAGGGATGGGCAAGAGTCGACGTTTTTATTGACGATTCCGGACAGTATCAACTGATTGAAATTAATACGGTGCCTGGCATGACCGATCATAGTCTGGTGCCGATGGCGGCTAAACAAGCGGGTATTGATTTTGAAGAATTGGTCTGGCGAGTATTGGAAACCAGTCTAGGGTAATGAGCAATATAGGCATTAAAATCGGGGTAATCGGATTATTGTTATTGGTTCTGTTTGGAATAGTCGGGTACGAAGCGGTCACGAAATGGCACATTGGGTCGTTACCTATTAAAAGTGTTTCCATGCCCCTTAAGTACGTGAGAACGGAAGGCATTTTTCAATATCTTAGTAAAAACGAGGTACAGGCTGTGTTACAGCCATTGGTATTAACCGGTTTTTTTGATGTAAACATGCAGGCGATACACGCTGCGGTTGCCACCTTGCCTTGGGTAGATACCGTGGCGGTTAAGCGCATTTGGCCTGATGCGATTGACATAAAGGTAAGCGAGAGAAAGCCCTACGCACGGTGGGGCAAAAACAGCCTGATTACTGGGCAGGGTGTGATATTTACACCCAAGAATGTAGACCAGTTTCAGAATATGACATTAGTGACGGGGCCTGAGTCACAGCAAGTCAGGGTGCTGGAAATAATGAAGGGCATTAAAACAGCCTTGGCAGATCAGTCCATGGAATTGACGGAGTTTAGTGTTAATGACCGATGGGCATGGAAAATCAAGTTGTCAACGGGTCTGGAAATATTGCTGGGACGCAATGAACAATTAAAAAAATTACAACGTTTTTTAAAAACATTAACCGTATTAAAACAAGAACAGATTGAGCAAATAGTAGTCGTTGATTTGAGATACCCCAATGGCTATGCCGTCTCATGGAAGCCTGGAGTCCCTGAGGTTGATTGGCATGCCATTGCAACCACCCCTAATGAATAAACCAACATACGTAAAGGCGATATAGAGTACATAAAATGGCAAAAAAAACAGAGCGTAATTTAATAGTCGGTTTGGACATTGGAACATCAAAAGTCGCGGCTATTGTTGGTGAGCTCACCAGTGATGGCAATATAGAAATAATAGGCATAGGCACTACGCCATCGCGCGGACTAAAAAAAGGCGTTGTAGTTAATTTGGAATCAACGGTTCATTCCATACAGAAAGCCATTGAAGAAGCTGAACTGATGGCAGGATGCCAGATCAAGTCGGTTTTTGCCGGTATTGCGGGGAGTCATATCAGAAGCCTTAACTCTCATGGCATTGTGGCTATCAAGGATAAAGAAGTTACGCAATACGATATTGACCGGGTGATTGATTCTGCTCGTGCCGTTGCTATTCCTGCCGACCAGAAAATTTTACATATTTTGCCGCAGGAGTTTGTCATTGATCTTCAGGACGGTATTAAAGAACCCATCGGAATGTCAGGTATTCGTTTGGAAGCCAAAGTACACATGGTTACGGGTAGCGTTAGCGCCTCGCAAAATATTATTAAATGTATCCGTCGTTGTGGGCTCGAGGTTGAGGATATCGTACTTGAGCAGTTGGCATCTTGTAATTCTGTGCTCACAGAGGATGAAAAAGAATTAGGCGTTTGTTTAATTGATATTGGCGGTGGCACAACGGATATTGCCATTTTTGTTGAAGGTGCCATTAAGCATACCGCCGTTATA
>CAIQND010000513.1 GCA_903873045.1 uncultured Methylococcaceae bacterium
AGCCAGGCCAACGGCGAGACCGGTTTAAAAATTTGAATCAGCGGATTGATGGCCGTGTTAACCACCGGACTCATCCCGCATAAAAGACCCAGTGGCACGGCGATTAGCGTGGCAATAACAAAGCCTGCAAAAACCGTGTAAAGACTGGTGAAAATTTTATCCAGATAAGTGGCTTGGCCGTTATAAGGGCGGGACTTAATAACAGCCTCCGGATTTTCTGCCAGTGCCTGGTCATTGCGTTCTTGCTGGTGTTGATAAAACTTAACTTCTTTGTCTTTCTCGGCAAAATGCTCATCCAATAAGCCGCCTGCCTCATGCCAAACCGCAACAGGGCCGGGTATAGCGCCCAGACTGGTGTTGACTTTGGAGGCAGAAAAGCTCCAAAGCCCCAGAAACAAAGTAAAGGCGATAATGGGCACACCCATAATCAAAAATAATTGGCGAATTTGTTGGGCAGCGTTTTCACCCGCCGCTATTTTTACGAAAGGTACAAACCAGGTTAAACCGGTTATGTTAAAAAATTTGATCAATTGGTTATTCATTTTTTACCTCAATGTGCGCTTTGGCAATAAATCATCTGTTAATATCCACAAGGATCGCCTCGTAGGGGCAATCCCTTGCGGTTGCCCCACAATTCCAGCCCTTATTCGCCTCCCCCTTTGAAAAAGGGGGAGAGCATAGCGAGGGGGCAGAGGGGGATTTATTTAAAAAATCTTCTCTAACCCCTCTTTTTTAAAGAGGGGGACTGAATAATTAGCCTTAATCAACCACCTTGCCGCCGGTCACTTTCTGTTTGCCTTTAAGACCAATGGCAAATTTAGTCAGGTATTCATTGGGTTTATTGCCGTCATAAACAATGCCGTCAATAAACTCGGCGCTGGGTGCTTTAAAGCCGGTTTCTTTATCAGAAGGAAAATCACCGGCCTTGGCTTTGCCTTCTGCAATTAACGCTTTGGCGGCAGTCATGTAGATGTCGGGACGGTAGACTTTTTTGGCAATTTCCATATACCAGGCATCCGGTTTTTGTTCGTTGATTTGTCCCCATCGGCGCATTTGAGTCAAGCTCCATACCGCATCGCTGTAATAGGGATAAGAACCGTTATAACGTGAGAAAACATTGAAATCAGGCAAGGCGCGTTTGTCACCTTTTTCATATTCAAAGGTGCCATTCATACTGTTGGCGATAACGTCATAGTCAGCGCCGACATACTGTTTTTGCGACAGCATTTCTACGCCTTCATTACGATTTTTATTGTTCTCTGCATCCAGCCACAGTGATGCACGAATCAAGGCTTTGATGACTGCCAAGTGGGTGTTGGGGTTTTTATCCGACCAGTCTTTGGTCACCCCAAAGATTTTTTCCGGAGTATTTTTCATTAGCTCGTAATCGCTGATAACCGGGACACCGATACCTTTAAAAACAGCTTGCTGGTTCCAAGGTTCGCCGACGCAATAACCCACAATAGTGCCTGAATCCATGGTCGACGGCATTTGTGGCGGCGGCGTTACTGACAGCATGGCTTCGGCATCAATCTGGCCGGACGTGTCTTCAGGTGGCGCATAATATCCCGGCTTAATACCGCCCGCTGCCAACCAGTAACGTAGTTTCATATTATGGGTGCCTACCGGAAAGGTCATCGCCATATTAAAAGGTTTGCCTGCATTTCTGTACTTCTCAAGCACCGGTTTTAAGGCATCCGCTTTAACCGGATGCACCGGTTTGCCGTCTTTCATGGGGACTTGCGGTTTCATTTGTTTCCAGACATCATTGGATACGGTAATGGCATCGCCATTTAAAGTCATCGTGAAGGCACTGATAATGTCCGCTTTAGTGCCATAACCAATGGCGGTTCCAAACGGCAAGGTTGCCAGCATGTGTGCGCCATCCAGTTCGCCATTAATAACCCGATCCAATAAAACTTTCCAGTTGGCTTGGGCTTCCAGTTGTACAGAAAGGCCTTCGTCTTCAAAATAGCCTTTTTCAAAAGCGACGGCTAACGGTGCCATATCGGTTAATTTGATAAAGCCTAATTTCAGGCTTTCTTTTTCCAGCTTTTCAACGGCACCTACGCAGGATGCAAAACTTAATGTGGTAATAGCGGCTACCGTTGACAGCGCTGTAACCAGTTTTTTAAGGGTCAGATTTCCAGGTTTTTTCATGGGGGCTTTATCCTATGCAGATATTCAAGGCAAAAAAAAAGCGTCGCAAACCCAAGTGTTAATAACAACCTTGGATTTAGTCGACGCCTTTGTCTGTTGCTCAACGTTGAGCGGTAAATGGTGGTTCCTGCTTTGGAACCTCTGATAATATTAAAGCACATACTGTGCCAAAAAAATAAATCAGTCTTTTTTATTTAAAAAAAATACATAAAATCATTTGGTTGAGTTGTTTTTTATGAAAAGAGGGCGGTTGATAATTAGCCTCATGATCAGCGAAACTGGATGGCGGTGCTCTAGTAATGTGCGCATTTTGCACCAAATAAGAACCCTTTTACTCTATCATCAAGTTTCCTTAATTTGACTTTATAGGTCGTTGATAACTCGGTGCATTTACGCTAATGCACGTCGGAGGTAAATGATGAGTGCCAGAAACCTTGTAGGCCGGAATAAGGCTTTTCGAGCGGAAGCCAGAATAAGCGTTTCCTGCATTCCGAGCGAGTGTGCCGGAAACGCCACCGCTCGCTACGCTTGGGTGGTCTTATTCCGGCCTACGCCTATTGTTTGTTATCGCTGAAATCCCCGAAATCAAGCATTAAAAACGTGAAGATTGAGTTTTAATGCATTAACCTAAAACAAAAAACTGACAATGGCTTTTAATCTGCCCTTTTCTATGACCGGTATGGCCAGCATACTGCTCAGGTTATCCAGTTCCGGGTTGTAATCAGGTTCATGATTGCCCGTGATGATGGGTATTCCGGTCAGCCAGACGCGCCCCAGCGCACCCACCCCTTTGTCAACCGTCAGGGATTCAAATATTTCCGCCAGGTCATTGTTGTTTTTACTATAGCCCTGTTGGCAGATAAGTTGTTTACCGTGTGGATCTGGAATCCAAATTTGGATGCGTTTGGCAATAGGTGTCGCTTTAGCGGAAAGAAAAGTCATAAAGTAAGGTTGGCCGGGGTTGTCGGAAACCGGAATGCCAATG
>CAIQND010000514.1 GCA_903873045.1 uncultured Methylococcaceae bacterium
ATCAGCATAATCTGATCATTGGGAACCGGTAAAATAGAGTAGTAATAAATTCTCAGCGGTACGCCGGGCGCACGATAAGTCATTTTTTGACCCTTTATGGCGACACCATTATTAAACACATTGCGTATGTTTTCTTCAATGCCGGTGCTTTGTAAAATAACCAGCGGAAATACATCGTCTAACCGGCGGCCCACCGTACCCTCTTTGCTACGCAGGCTTTTTGATAAAAAATTTTGATTCACCGAAAGCACCTTTAGCTTTCTATCGATGATCAACACCGACGATGAAATAGCGTTAAGGAGCATGTCATAGCGAACTTCAATACTGGAATTGTCAATCATCATGGCTTACCTCCAGACCAGTCGGTTCAGCAGCAAAATTATAAGGTGGCCAAGGGCCACTAATAAAACCCAAATCTGCGCTGTTATCGGCCAAGGCATTTAAGCGCTCGCAAAATGCCTGCAACTGGTTGCGTGGCACTAAATAGCTCAACAGATAAGTCTGGCACCCATTAAAAACACTAAGGGCTGCGCAGTGCTGCCGATACAGTCCGGCCAAGGCCGCATTTACCCTATCGGCTTGCTGTTTGGCCTGTTCGGGTATGGCATAAGCGCGTTTTCTCGCCAGTAAATAATGGTAGCCACTTACTGGCTGAGGTGTAGTCATGATGTCATCCGGTAGAGCGTCCAGCGTTATCCGTAGCCCCATTTCTTCACAGTTATCCAGTTCGGCCAGGCGGGTTTGGTAACGCGCCTGATGGTCACGCAAGTGGGCTATTACTAAGCCCTCGTCTGCCAGCACACTGCCATAGCGCATGGGAACCAGCGTGGTTTGTTGATGAAGTCGCTGCACCTGCCCACCAAAAGCCAAAACCACAGCCGGTTCCCGACTTATTTCCGTGTCGCAGCCTTTAACGATAGCTGCCAATCCAGCCGCCTTAATTAATTGTAAAGTCGGCTCAAGAACGAGCTGCGCATTGTCATTAACGATGCCATAGAGTAACCAACTCATATTGCGGCAAACTGGCAAAAACTATAAGCCGCCCACGGCCCGGTTACCCGGAAATGAAATCCGTAGACTTCATACTGGTGAGTCATAACGCTGACCTGGTGTTGAAAAGCTGCGACTTGTGCCATCGGCAGCAAAAAAGCCCACTGCAACACTTTATCATCCAGCAACCGCCGCGAGCGAAAATCCCGCGTCAAGGGTTGCAAGTCATTATGCAGCGACGTTAAGCAATCTGTTAGCCAGTCATTTAACTCGGCAGTCAGTTGGCGACGCAATTTCTGCTCTTCCAGATGACGGCGACCTGCGGCTTCCGGCAAACTAAAGCGCCCCGTTTGCAGACCTTCTGTTAGTAAAACATCAACGGCCTGTTTACGATCCAGCGTTGCTTCCAGTGACCATTCCTGGCAGCCTTCGATGTGCTGCAACACCGCTAATATGTCAGCCGAGCGCTCGGTCATCTCCTGTTCCAATGCACCCAAACCGGAAAACAAGGTGCCAAACGATAAGGGATAAACCGGCTCGTGCTCCATCAGTTTGTCGATAACCAGCGCATGCCGACACGCGCGAGGTGTTAGCCAGGCGATATTCTGGACATTGTTTTCACCGATTTCGCCGGTAAAATCCGCCAATGCCACGGAACTGACTATTGCCGTCAAGCCCGCGCATTGATGGGTGCTGATTAAATGCTCATCATCAACGCCTAAAATGGGGGGGGCAACTGAATCAGGCAAGGTAAAACCGTACAGATAAATAGCCAATGTGCTTGGTGCTTCCGTCATCACCGCTTGGCTCCATTCCCAAACATGTCGGCAATCACTTCATCAAAATCATGTTGCTCTATACGCACGGTTAGTTTTGTCGGCACGTCATCGCCTTTGCATTGTTGTACGGCACGGCGTAACGCCGCCAAGGCGGCACGATTACACACGGCGGCCAATTCGGCACCACTGGCATCCACGCACCGCGCGGCCAAGTCATCAACACGAATGTTGTCCCCCAGCGGCTTGTTGCGCAAATGTACGGCCAGAATTTGTTGTCGCGCCGCTTCATTGGGCAAGCCCAGTTCAATTATTTCATCAAAGCGTCCGGGACGCAGCATGGCCGGATCAATCAAATCGGCACGATTGGTGGCACCCATTACAAACACACCTTTGAGCTCTTCCAGTCCATCCATTTCTGATAAGAACTGACTCAATACGCGTTCGGCAACATGCGAGTCAGTCGAGCCTTCACCGCGTGCAGGCACTACAGAATCGACTTCATCCAGAAAAATAATGCACGGTGATGCCTGACGGGCTTTGTGAAACAGCTCACGTACGCCTTGCTCAGAATCGCCGACATAGCGCGACATTAACGCAGGCCCTTTAACGGAAATAACGTTAACACCACTTTCATTGGCAATAGCCTTGGCAATCAAGGTTTTGCCCACCCCCGGCGGGCCTGCCAACAATAACCCTTTCGGTGGTTTAACGCCGGCTTGTTGATAGAGTTCAGGGTATTTAATCGGCCATTGCACAGACTCTATCAGGCGCCTGCGCAAATCATCCAAGCCGCCGACATCTTCCCAGCGGACATCGGGAATATCGACAAATAGTTCACGAATCGCTGACGGCGATACCTCACATAAGGCTGCGCGAAAATCATCCATGGTCACCGTCAACGCTGCCAAGCGTTCATAAGGTATTTCGGCGGCACTAAAATCGATTTCAGGCAGTAAACGGCGCAAGGCACTCATGGCGGCTTCCCGACATAGGGCTTCCAAATCAGCGCCAACAAATCCGTGGGTTACATCTGCCACAATGTTTAGCTGAACATCGTCATTAAGTGGCATGCCACGGCTGTGAATTTCAATGATTTCGCGGCGACCATCCCGGTCGGGGATAGGGATACTGATTTCCCGATCAAAACGGCCGGGACGGCGTAACGCGGGATCAATGGCATTGGGCAGGTTGGTCGCGGCAATCACGATGACTTTGCCCCGACTTTTCAAGCCGTCCATTAAGGCCAGTAATTGTGCCACGATACGTTTTTCGACATCACCGACGACCTTGTCACGGTGCGGCGCTATGGAATCAATTTCATCCAGAAAAATGATACTGGGGCCTTTACGTCCCGCTTCTTCAAAAATTTTGCGTAAATGCGCTTCACTTTCACCGTAAAACTTGTGCACAATCTCAGGACCGCTGATCGTGAAAAATTCAGCATCGGTTTCTTGTGCAATAATACGGGCGATCAGGGTTTTACCGCAGCCCGGAGGGCCGCTAAGCAAGACGCCTTTGGGCGCATCGATACCTAACCGCTCAAAGACTTCCGGATACTTTAGGGGCAATTCAATCATTTCCCGAATGCGCCGCACCTGACCTTTAAGTCCGCCAACATCTTCATAAGACAAGCGTTGTGCGCCAGAACCAGGGTGTTTTTTGCCTTCAGCCGAGTTGCCAATCACCAGGGCTGTGGTGGGATTAATCAGTACGGCACCTTCGGGTGCTGTACTGTCGACTTTAAATTCCGCCGAACGACTGCCAAATAGATGTGCACGTAGCAGATCGCCTTTTTGTACCGGCAAGCCATCCAGAAGACTGCCAATGTAGTCCATGTCACGCGGATTAGGGGTAATGGTTGTAGGCGTAAGGACGATGCGGGTAGCGGGTTTACAAACAACCGCCTCAATGACGGCTTTGTCATCCAGACTCAGTCCGGCATTGCGCCGCGTCAAACCATCTAATTGCACACTGGCTTTACCGCGCATATCCGGATAAGTCGGCATGAGCTTGGCGACCCCCCGGCCTTTTTTACTGGTTATCTGCACAATGTCGCCGACGGCCAGATTTAATTTGGCCATGTCAGCAGGATCTAAACGTGCGTAACCGCGCCCCGTATCTTTAAGCTGCGCTTCAACGACTTTAAGCTTAAGTTCTTCAGACATGGCTACTTTACCCTTTTAGTTTGAGTTCTAAAATACCGTTATGACAAGACCGCTCCATCGCGTTGTTTTCAAACGCACGCGGCAATACGATTTCTTTGTGATATTTTTTGCTGTCTTTTTCAGCATGCAGCACCAGAATGTCGCCATTTAACTCTAAATGAATGTCTTCGTCAGCAACCCCTGGCATTTCCGCCAGCACTAAAATGTGATCACTTTCTTCGATCACATCAATCAGTGGCTCAGACATTTCCTGTACCGTTGTTGCTCCGGTTTTTTCATCGTGATGGACATTGCCGAACGGCTCTACACGCGGCTCCTGGTTGCCGTCCAGACCACTTTTTATAGAAAAACCGTAGACCGCCTTGGCATTTTTGCC
>CAIQND010000515.1 GCA_903873045.1 uncultured Methylococcaceae bacterium
AGTCCCAACATTTTTGCTGTTTTATCAAAAGCCTCGCCCGCCGCATCATCAAGAGATTCGCCCAAGAGTTGGTAGTGACCGATGCCCTCGACTTTAACCAGCAGGGTATGTCCACCGGAAATTAATAAGGCAACAAAAGGAAATGCCGGTGGATTTTCTTCCAACATAGGCGCAAGCAAGTGCCCTTCCATGTGATGCACGGCAACAGCAGGAATCTCCCAAGCCCATGCCAAGCTTCTTGCGGTAGCAGCGCCGACTAATAATGCGCCCATTAGTCCAGGCCCTGCTGTGTAGGCAATGCCGTTAATGTCAGTGCTGCTTAGCCCGCTTTCTTGCAATGATTGCTTGATAAGCGGAACTAATTTGCGGATGTGGTCGCGTGATGCCAGCTCAGGAACGACACCGCCATATTCGCTGTGCATCTCGACTTGACTGTGTAATATGTGGTTTATCAAGCCTTGTTTGGCGTGATAAATTGCGACACCGGTTTCATCGCAGGATGTTTCTATGCCTAAAACGTACATTGAGTTTTTGAAAATTTTAAAAGTGAATGTATAATCAAGGGTTCTGTTTGTTCAGTGGATATTAAATGTCCTCATTACTCACAATATTAACATAATTGGAATCATATAATGCCGTCAGTGAAAATTAAAGAAAACGAACCTTTTGATATTGCAATCCGTCGCTTTAAACGCGCCTGTGAAAAAGCCGGTGTATTGGCCGAAGTACGTCGCCGTGAGTTTTATGAAAAACCAACCGCCGAGCGTAAGCGTAAAGGTGCAGCTGCCGTTAAGCGTCATTTGAAGAAATTGGCTCGTGAGCGTTATGCGTTGAAAAATTTACGTCGTGGACGTCCAGTACTTTAACATCAGGTTAATGTGATGGATTTGTTAACAGATCGTATCAAGGAAGATATGAAAGCCTCCATGAAAGGGGGAGCTAAGGCTCGACTGGGTGTGATTCGTTTAATTTTGGCTGCCATTAAGCAGATTGAGGTTGATGAGCGTATTCAGCTTGATAATGAGCGGACTATAGTAACGCTTGATAAAATGCTCAAGCAACGCCGTGAGTCTATCAGGCAGTTTGGTGATGCCGGTCGGCTGGATTTGGTGGCGATTGAAGAAGCTGAAATTCTGGTCATTCAGGATTTTCTGCCGCAAGCGCTTAGCGAAGAAGAAGTCGATGTCATGGTCAGTGATGCAGTTCTTGAGTCGGGTGCAGAATCTGTTAAAGATATGGGCAAGGTGATGGCTATATTGAAGGCTAAAATGCAGGGTCGCGCTGATATGTCTATTGTTAGCACTAAAATTAAGGCTGCATTAGCTGGATAATTTTATGGAATCCGGGTAAACGATGTCCGGTAGAATTCCTCGCGAGTTTATTGATGAGCTTTTGGTGCGGGTTGATATCGTTGATTTAATAGATTCGCACGTTCCTCTAAAAAAAACGGGCGCAAATTATGTCGCCCGCTGCCCCTTTCACACTGAAAAAAGCCCCAGCTTTTCGGTAAACCGTAATAAACAGTTTTTTCACTGCTTTGGTTGTGGTGCAAGCGGCAACGCCATCAGTTTTCTGATGGATTTTAGCCATCTTGATTTTATTGAAGCTGTTGAAGATCTGGCGGGCTTTGTTGGTGTTGATGTGCCTCGGGAGTCGGTTGCTCATCAGTCACTGCCTAAGAAAGAGGATTTAAGTGGTCTTTATGGTCTGATGGAGCGAGTGGCTGCTTTTTATATAGAGCAGTTGCGAGTCAATCCTAAAGCCGTTGATTATCTTAAGGTTAGGGGGGTTAAGGCGGCGGTTGCTCGTGACTTTATGCTGGGTTATGCGCCCGATAAGTGGACTGCTTTGGCGGAGAAGTTTAGCCAAAAGCTGTTAATAGATGCAGGGTTAGTGGTCGTCAAGGATGATGGTCAGGTTTATGACCGTTTTCGCGGCAGAATCATGTTCCCCATTCGCGACAAGCGAGCCCGAATTATAGGGTTTGGTGGTCGGGTACTTGATGATTCGTTACCAAAATACTTGAATTCCCCGGAAACGTCCCTATTTCATAAGGGCAAAGAAGTTTACGGCTTGTATGAATTACTGGAAAAAAATTCAAAGCCGCAGAGGATTTTGATTGTTGAAGGCTATATGGATGTTATTGCCTTGGCTCAGTATGGTATTAACTATGCTGTTGCGGCTTTAGGGACTGCAACATCACAGGCGCATCTCGATTTACTGTTCAGGTTTTCATCGGAGTTGGTGTTTTGTTTTGATGGTGACAGGGCGGGGCGTGAGGCGGCGTGGAGAGTGATGGAGTCAGCTTTTTCCAGTCTCAAGGATGGTAGGTCTTGTCGAATAATGTTGTTGCCGCAAAGTCATGATCCAGATTCACTGATACGTGACGAGGGTTTGGATAAGTTTGTCAGGCGAGTGCAAACGGCTCAGGCGCTGTCCGATTATTTTTTTGAGCAGGTGTCAGGTGAATTAAATCTTTCCGAAATGGAGGGGCGTGCGCAATTGATTGGTAAGGCCAAGCCATACCTTGAGAAATTGCCGGAAGGCGTGTTCAAGGAAATGATGCATGCGCGGCTTACAGAATTATCCGGCATGAGGACGCTGAGCATTTTGGATAGTGCTGTTACGGTCACCCTAAATCCAAAAGGACAGTCTCAGCAGGCGCTTAATCGATTGTCTTCGGCACGCGTTGCGATTGCCCTGTTACTGCAAAACCCTAGGTTGGCAGATAATATTGAGCAAAAAGATATTGATTGGAGTGGGTTGGAGTTTCGGGGTATTGAGCTATTTAAAAGTGTGTTACAGGTGATTTTAGAAAAAAAATCCGTTAATACCGCAGTTTTAATAGAATATTATCGCAACACAGCCGAAGAAAAATCCGTCAAGGCACTGGCATTGCTGGACTTAAATGTTTCCGAAGATAAGATGGAAGATGTTTTTAGTGGTGCACTGGATAGCCTGCTTAAGCAAGGCATAGAGGCCGGCATTCTTAAGTTGCAAGCCAAAGCACAAAGCAACGGCTTGGATAGTCAAGAGCAAGCGATGCTTGTTAAAATGTTGGCAAATAAATAATTGGATGATATACATAGTTTTATAGTATACTTCTCTGTTAAGTACGACCGTACTCAATAGAGTATTCAGTGAGTGAATGATGAATCAAGAACAGCAACAGTCTCAGCTTAAACAATTGATAGCCAAAGGCAAGATGCAGGGATACCTGACTTATGCCGAGGTGAATGATCACTTGCCCAGTGATATTGTTGATCCTGAGCAAATTGAAGACATCATTGGCATGATCAATGAGATGGGCATTCAGGTTTATGAAAGTGCACCTGATGAAGATTCACTGATTAATGATTCAGCTGCCGTTACTACCGATGACGAAGATGCTGAAGAGGTTGCAGCCTTAGCATCTGTTGACAGTGAGTTTGGAAGAACTACAGATCCTGTGCGTATGTATATGCGCGAAATGGGTTCAGTAGAGTTGTTAACGCGTGCTGATGAATTAAAAATAGCCAAGCGTATTGAAGAAGGACAGCAGCAACTGGTTAAAGCAATCGCTCGATCTTGTGTTGTTGTTGATGATTTTATAAAGTCATTTGATGCTGTTTCTGGTGAGGAAGGCGGCATTCGCCTAACTGATTTAATTTCCGGTTTTGTTGATTTAAGTGATGCTGATGACTTGGTTACTGCGGTTTTGCCGACCAATGATCTCGCTGAAGACGTTGCCGGTGCTGAAGAAGAGATAAAGGGACTTAATTACGAAGAAGTTCAGGAAAAAGTCGAAGCACTTAGAAAGCAATTAAAAATAGCTTCAACAGCGATCAAAAAACAGGGTTATACTCATGAAAAAACCGAAAAAGCGGTTGACGTGCTGGCTGATTTGTTCATGGAATTTAAATGGACACCGCAATATTTAAAAAAATTAACGGCTATCATTCCCAATAGCATTGCTATTGTTCGTGAGCAGGAAAAATTGATTCTGGATATTTTCATTAAAGAGACAGGCATGTCCCGTAAGGACTTCATTGCCTCATATACAGAAAGTGAATCCGGATCAGAGTGGTTGGATCATCATTTGAATGGTGGACATAGCTACTCGAATGTTTTAAAAGCCCGTGAAAAAGAGCTGAAAAAAGCACAAAAAATATTGACCGAAACTGAAGCAGAGTATGGGTTGACTATAGCCGGGTTAAAAGATATTAACCGACGCATGTCAATCGGTGAAGCTAAAGCAAGGCGTGCAAAAAAAGAAATGATCGAGGCTAATTTAAGGTTGGTTATTTCGATTGCAAAAAAATATACTAATCGCGGATTGCAGTTCCTGGATTTGATTCAGGAAGGTAATATTGGCTTAATGAAAGCGGTAGATAAGTTTGAATACCGTCGTGGGTATAAGTTTTCAACTTATGCAACATGGTGGATCAGACAGGCGATTACCCGATCTATTGCAGATCAGGCCAGAACGATACGAATTCCGGTGCACATGATCGAAACGATCAATAAGTTAAACCGGATTTCAAGGCAGATTTTGCAGGAAATGGGAAGGGAAGCAACACCTGAAGAATTGGCTGAGCGCATGGAAATGCCCGAAGATAAAGTTCGTAAGGTGTTAAAAATCGCTAAAGAACCTATCTCAATGGAAACGCCTATTGGTGATGATGAAGATTCTCATTTGGGAGATTTCATAGAAGATGCTAAAGTACTCTCACCTGTTGAAGCAGCCACCATTGCCGGATTACGTGAATCAACACAAAATGTCTTGGCCGGATTAACAGCAAGAGAAGCGAAAGTTCTGCGG
>CAIQND010000516.1 GCA_903873045.1 uncultured Methylococcaceae bacterium
ATGCATGGATGCTGGTAAAAGTGGCCCGCTATTTACGCGAAGACACCATCGACCGTAGAAAGTCCAACTCAGACCGTCGCCGTACTGACATTAGCCCTTTGCCCTTTGCTGATCGTCGTATCTCGGAACGCCGTTCCGGCATAGACAGAAGACACCAGGCAACCAGGAAAGAAGAGAATAGTTTTAAAAAAGTGATTCCTGTTCTTAAATCTCTAGGCAAACTGCTTAAGCTAAAGATGCTGGATTAAGTTATGGTTTTCACACGAGCAAGCTTGTTTTCCCAAAAGGATATTAAATATAACAACACGTTATTGAAAATATCGTAGTGTTTTGAACTACGATTTAAAAGCAAGGGAGTAGTAAGCGAAAAAATACAATTGTATTTTTTGTTTACTTACATAGTAAGGCTGCTAACTTTTAAGCAGGGCGATTTTACAGATACCATCCCCTCAAAGGATGAGATCTATCTCGGCTTAAAGATGGCAGTCTTGATTTATCACAACAATAGTTACTCTTGTTGTGCTGTCAATATTAAATCCCCCCCTTTGAAAAAGGGAGATTAAATAGTGACGTTATGTTTATTATTAAAAATTGAGCAAACAACCTGTCGAAATTTAACTTTATTTTAATTATTTACCGAGATTAACATCATGAAACAAAAAGCAATATTAACCAGTTTAACGACCCTGGCCCTAATGGCTGGCAGTGCTGCTGCATCAGCATCATCAGCAACATTTAACGCGTTTGCTACCAACCAATCGATTACGGTTGTAGAAGCAAATGCTGACTTTGTTAACCTTGCTGGTCAATCTAGTCCTATTGCAAATACGCCATACAACGGCGTAGTCAATTATACGAAAGGCCTATGGGCTACCGGTGGCGTTTCGTCTGCTTATTTGACTTTTTCTTTGGGAGACGCAGCTTCGACTAACGAACCAGCATACATTCATCCGGTACGCGAATGGGCGCAAGTGACATCGGTAAGCAACGGCGCATCCTCATTAACAACTCTTCCAGCATCAGTAGAAGTTAATCCTCAACCTTTTGTTGAGGGGGTTCTATACTCTAAAATACTACAAGTCGTTATTGGTAAAAATCCTGTTACTGGTAAAGATATTACTACTCCTTACACTCTTAACTATAAAACAACCGCAGCTGATGTTGCCCTTGCTAGTCAGTTGGGTGTTAAAAATCCTGGAACTACATCAGTTGCCAGTTCAGTGGGTAATTATTTCAACCTGGATGTGACCGACTTGCTGAACGCCTCAAATGGCGGAAAGTTAAATTTTACTTTAGGTGTGGATGGAAAGTATTCTGACATTGCTTACGGCAGCACTGCTTATACTATTGCATCACTCTTAGTCGGCGGTACAAACCTGACTGCCGGTCAACCTATTTGGATGATTGAAGAATATCTATTCAAAAACGCTACGCTAAACGTTAATTACACGCCCGCACCCGCAGCGGTTCCAGTTCCTGGCGCTGTTTGGTTGTTTGGTAGTGCCTTGGCTGGCTTGATCGGCTTCAGAAGAAAATCCGTCTAAAACATTAAAACTTCCCCGTTAGCCTTATCCTGCTTTTTATGGATCAGGTGATGGCTAATCGGGGCGGTATCCGCTGATAGACTCAACAGTTGATTTATGATGAGAACCAATAAAACCCGCCGCCGTAGGCATAAAAAACGTGACTTACTAAAAGATCACTGCCTTAGCGCACTAATTGTGAGCTTATTAACTGGAGAGTGCAAAGTTCTCGTAATTAATTGATATTATTAGCATTTAAATTCTATTGAATTTTAGCAGTTTTTTTCAAAAAATATATTTATTTTAATTAGTTAGATAATTTTAAATCCATTTTTTCTGGTATTTTTATGAGAACTTTGCACTCTCCAGTTATTAATAATTATCGGTGCAGGGCTCTATCACGAAATTGATAATTCAAAAGCGGCACCGGTAGGGTATGAAACCAAAACCACCTCAAACAGCTTAATCACATTGCCAAAAAATAACGCCCCCCTCTCATCTAAAATGGAAAGGTGGTATTACAGCGGACACTTGCTACCTGCAAACGGCAAAAAATACAATTTTCATGATACGGTATTTCTGATCAATAACGGTAGTATTATGGTTGTAACGATTCAGTCCCCCTCTTTGAAAAAGAGGGGTTAGGGGAGATTTTATTAGATAAATCCCCCTCGATCCCCCTTTTTCAAAGGGGGAGGTGAATACTTACTTATGGTTAATCATCTGTCATTTGGGCTACCCACTTTAAACGGGACAAGCAAAAAGGGTTAACCGTCAATACGGTTAACTTAATGATAAGGTGATTTCTGCGAAAGAACCTACCCATTAAACGAATCCAATCGCTTGCTTGATTGAGAAAATTCTACTTTTAATGGGTAAAATATTCTCCGGAAATAACCTTAAACTATGAATCACACATGGGCGGCAATATACAG
>CAIQND010000517.1 GCA_903873045.1 uncultured Methylococcaceae bacterium
AGAAAACTGATAGGCAACATCAACCAAATCTAGCGGGGCTGCAACAAATACTGCTGTGCCACTGGCAAAAAAACGCTGCAATTCTTTCCAGGCAATTTTTGATGTTTCCAGGTTTACTTTTTCCTTGGTAATATCGGCACAGTTTGACTCATTCATGGTTTAAAATTAATGGTGTCGTTAGAAGTAGAGCTGTTATTCTATAACAATTTTGACCATTAACCACTCAGTCAGGAGTAAAAGTAATGTCGTTGTTAGACTCATTCACCAAAAAATCCAAACTCAATGCAACCATCAAGCAAACTGCGCTGGCACGTAAAAGTGAAGGCAGTACCGCTGACGGCCTGTTTAAAGCCGCTTATCAAGGCTATGCAGCGGTCTTGCATGACGATCCATTGCGAGCGGAAGCGTTATATAACTGGGGCTTTGCTTTATTACATCAGGCAAAAATTAAAACCGGTGATGAGGCGACCAACCTTTATCAGGATGCCATTCAAAAATTCGCTTTTTGTATGCTGATTAATCCCGATTATCTGGGAGCGGCCATTAATGTCGGCGTGGCTTATATGGATTGGGCCAGGCTTAAAAAAGTAAAACCGGATGATACGCTGTATGAATTGGCCAAAAAACAATTTGAAAAAGCCAATGCCATTCAAGCAGGAACAGCCTCCTACAATCTGGCCTGCATTTATGGTTTACAAGGCAAAAATGACGAGTGCCTAAAGGCACTGGAAAAAGCCCGCGATAGAGGTGCTTTGCCGGAAGCCGACGAAATTCTAAATGATCCTGATCTGGCTGGCATTAAAGAACAGGACTGGTTTGTAGCATTTATGGAAGCGTTAAACAAAAAAGCTGAAGTAGAGCCTGAAAATAAAAAGCTCGTTATTAAGTCCACTGATTCTAAATGGAAATTGGTTGAAAAGAATTTTGAGCCAGAAGAAACAGCCGCTGAACAAGCAACGGTTACTGAAAAGAGCGAGGCTGAAGAAAAATAATTTTTAGCAGGGCGGGTGTAAGTAATCATTCAAAAGTCTTTTAACATTTCTTAACATGATAAAGTGCTTGCAGTAACCAGACTATAAGAAGTTGACTGCATTTTTTTTGTTAAAAGACTTTTGATCACCTACTTATCAGTGTAGCTATAGACTTTCAGATATTAAATTTCCAACTTTACCAATTAAAAACCTTTAAAATCAATGATTTTCTTGGTGTTACTTGGAAGTTATTTATATGAAAGTCTATACCCTATGCTCACTGCCATTAAGTTAAGATGTTCGCTGAGCGGAGTCCAACCGATTTTGCTGGCTTCGGCTCCGCTCAGCCAACGGTTTATCTTGCCAAAAGGTGCTTAACTTAATTGCATTGACACCCTATGCAGGGTTAGTTATCTTGCCTTGCCTTTACATTGAATAACACGCAGCCAATAATGCCTGCATCTTGGCAAGTCCCAATTTACGCGTTAACTCAATGTTTCGTTGCGGGATGTCTTCAGTATGTGGGTAGGTGTCTACTGCCCTGTCAATGCTGGTTTCCCGCAATAAATGTAGCATAGGGTAGGGCGATCGGTTGGTGTAATTAGCCGCATCGTCTTGTTTGGCACCTTCAAAACAATAATCAGGATGAAAGCTGGCTAGCTGATAAATACCCTCGTAGTCTTCTACCAGCAATAACTCTTCAGCAAGTTCAACAAAATCCAGGTAATCGTCAAAGCAGATAAAAGCCTGGTCATAAATAATGAG